>CALGGN010000222.1 GCA_937915915.1 uncultured Selenomonas sp.
ACAAAGACGTAAAAAAACTGATTACGGACAACATCGTGGTACTGGTGCTTATACTGCTGGTCGTTGGATTTTCGATCGGAAACTCCACGTTCCTTAAGGTTGCTAATCTCATAAACCTGGTCGGACAGATGTGCCTGAACGCATTACTTGCTGCGGGACTTACATATGTGATAATCCTGGGCGGCATTGATATCAGCGTAGGTTCCGCTATGGCGATCACCGGCATCCTGGCGGCACAGCTCGTACTTGCTGTAGGGGCAACGTCCACGCCGGTGATAATCATACTTCAGGTACTTGTCGGAATAGTTGGGGGCATGCTCATAGGTCTTTTCATCGGCTACCTGATAGCCTATAGAAACCTCGTGCCGATGATATGCACGCTGTCGCTCATGCAGGCGGGCGTTCCCATCAAGCGGCCGGTTTCAGGCGTTGCCATGGGGTTGGTGAAAGATGGGGATCACTACACGATCCTGACGGATATCCAGGGCATGGAGGATGCTCTGGGCGATATGGACTTCAAGGTGGCAGGAACGACCGAGGGCGTTACGGCCATTCAGATGGACATCAAGATCGCGGGCATTACGCGCGAGATCCTTTCCTCGGCGCTTGCACAGGCAAAGCGCGGGCGCTCCTTTATCCTCGGCAAGATGCTGGAAGTCATCGACAAGCCCGCGGCGGAGCTTTCGCCCTATGCGCCGCGCGTCACGACGCTCAAGATTGATGTGGACAAGATCCGCGATGTCATTGGGACGGGAGGCAAGGTGGTCAAGAAGATCATCGATGAGACAGGCGTTGCTGTCGATATCCACGAGGACGGAAATATCTTTATCACCTCCACGGACGCGGATGGCATGGCGCGCGCTGTGCAGATGATCGAGGATATCGTGCGCGAGGTCGAGGTGGGTGAGATCTATACGGGCAAGGTCACACGCATCATGAAGTTCGGCGCGTTTGTCGAGGTGCTGCCCGGCAAGGAAGGACTCTGCCACATTTCGCAGCTTGCGAACCGCCGTGTGGAGAAGGTCGAGGACGTGGTGCAGATCGGCGACCAACTCACGGTCAAGGTCGTGGAGATCGACGACAAGGGGCGCATCAATGTGAGCCATAAGGCCACGCTGCAAAACAGATAGAAAGGAACGATGCTTCATGGCGACCATTGACAGATTCAAGGAATGTCTGAAAACGGGCAAGCTGCCGAAGGAACTGGGCGGGAAGGCGCTGGATGCCCAGACGAAATACGATTTCCTTGCGGCAGTCCATACCATGGACCAGATCGAGGCGCTGGCAGAGAATTTGAAGGCTCGTGCCAAGAAGCGCGAGGCCTTGAAACAGAAGCTGGTCGAGAGCACGCGCAGCACTTTGCAGGGAATGCTGGACGATGAGGTCGGGCTGAATACAGCCAAGAAACTGGAGGATGCCATGAAGGTGCTGGAAGCATGCTGCATCGAGCTTTCCAAGCTGGAGGGCGCGGAGCATGACGCAAAGGCGGTCGGCAAGATGATCCAGGACGGCGTATCCGCAGGAAGATAGGAATATGTCATGCGTGCAGAGACGATGGTTCTTTGCACGCATTTTGCAGGAGAAGGAGCAGATGGCAATGAAAAGGATACTGGTGCTGCATGGCCCGAACCTGAATCTTTTGGGAACGCGTGAGCCTGAAATCTATGGAAGCATGACGCTGGATGACATCAATGGGATGCTGGAAGCACGGGCAAAGGAAGCAGGCATTGAGAGAATCGATTTCCTGCAGTCGAATTTTGAAGGCGAATTAGTGGATGCGCTCCAAAAGGCGCGGGGCGCATATGATTTTATCCTGCTGAATGCGGCGGCGTTCACCCATTACAGCATTGCGATCCGCGATGCGATCGCGGCGATCGATGTGCCGGTCATAGAGATCCACCTTTCCAATGTCCATCAGCGCGAGGAATTCCGGCACCATTCCGTGATTGCTCCCGTTGTCATGGGACAGATTGCGGGGTTTGGCGCGGACAGCTATCTGGCGGCGTTGGAGATTGCGATACGCAGATTGGAGAGAGCGCGGTGAAGGACAGTCGTTTGGAAGCGCTGCGCTCTCTGATGGCGGAGCAGGGACTGGATGCGATGCTCGTGTCCAAGCCGGTGCATCTGCAATATTTCAGCGGTTTCCGCGGGGATTCCGCGGTACTGGTCATCGGCAGGGAAAAGACGATCCTTGCGACGGACAGCCGTTATACGGAGCAGGCTGCGCAGCAGGCGCCTCGGTATGAGGTGGTTGAGCAGAAGGAGGGGCTTTGGCCAAAAGTTTCGGAATGTGTGAAGCAGCTGGGTGTCCGTGCCGTCGGGTTTGAGAGCAATGACATGGTCTATCGGGACTATGAAAGGCTCTCGAAATTATTGGAGCATGTGACACTGAAGCCTTGCGTGCTGGATCATCTGCGACAGATCAAGGATGCGGAGGAAATCGCCTGCATCCGCAAGGCATGCGAGATTGCGGATCGGGCATTTACGGATATCCTGCAATATATCCGGCCGGGCATCAGCGAGCTTGCTGTTGCGGCGCATATGGAGAACTGTATGCGGGAGCTTGGCTCGGAGGGGCCTTCCTTTACGACCATCGTGGCTTCCGGCGCGCGCGGCAGCCTGCCCCACGGAATTGCAACAGAAAAGTTGATTGTTTCGGGAGAATTTGTTACAATGGATTACGGTGCTGTTTATGCGGGCTATCGCTCGGATATCACGCGCACGATCTGTGTGGGGCATGCGGATGAAAAACAGCGGCGTATCTATGGTTCTGTGCTTCGGGCACAGAAGGAGGCACTCTCCGCGATACGGCCGGGAGTTTCCGGCAAGGCAGTGGACGCGGTGGCGCGGAACTCTCTGGAAAAGGATGGTCTGGCGCAGTATTTCGGGCATGGGCTGGGACACAGCCTTGGGCTGGAAATCCACGAGGAGCCAAGATTGTCTCCCAAGAGCTCCTGCGAGCATCTGGTACGGAATATGCTGGTTACAGATGAGCCGGGTGTCTATCTTCCAGGATGGGGCGGCTTGCGTATCGAGGACACCGTGCTGGTCACGGAGCAGGGGGGTGTGCCGCTGACAGCCAGCGATAAGCAGCTCATAGAGCTTTGAGAATGAAAGCAAGAACTTAATTTATTGGAGGGCGTAAGCAATGATTTCAAGTACAGATTTCCGTACCGGCCTTACCATTGAAATCGATGGTGGTGTCTGGCAGATCGTGGATTTTCAGCATGTGAAGCCGGGAAAGGGCGCGGCGTTCGTGC
>CALGGN010000223.1 GCA_937915915.1 uncultured Selenomonas sp.
ACGACGCTCTTCCGATCTCGGCAAATAAATCTTTTTTTTCTATGACTTCGGAATTACTGCGATTACGCATGAGATGCAAAACCGACAGCGAAGGAACATAGCTTACATCCACGCCGTCGATTAATATACCTTTTTTATAAGAAAGGGTTTCAAAAGGAATATTTGAAAGTACACCGTCCGGGGAAATGATGATATTGGCACCGGAAGAAGGAAGGTATTGAGCAAGAGGCGATAACAGTACATCCCCCAAGGATTTTGCTAGTTTTTCCCGAGCGGAATGAAATTCCTGCTCGCTCGTGATCAGACCGGCTTCATGCATTGCTTCCCATACCTCATATCCATCATCGGGGAGCTTATGAAGATACCCGTATTTGGCTCGAAAATCCTTCAGATTATGAGCGGATAAAATTTCTCGATAAATTTCGCATTGCCGCAGGAAGTTTTTGTCGATGGCAACGGGGCATACATCCATCATTTCGCCGTGTTGGGCAAGGGAAATCAGAATCTTGTTGGGCAATATCGAATAATCGATAAAATAAGCATCCTGGGGAATTGATTCAAGTTTCTCGGAAAAGGCAGATTCATCTGCCAAGATTATTTCCCTCATTTTCTTATATGTCGGATATTTTTTTGCAAGAGCAGATTTAAAATTGTGTTCGTTCAGAAGCGTCCATAGTTTCTGCGTTTCAAGACTTAAGATTAAATCATCGTTATTTTCCTGTCGGGCTGAATTTAAAGAATCGTTAAGATTTTCCGTTTTGACAGCATAAGCCAGCAAAGCTGTTTTGTCGGTATCATCAATGCCGCTACGCTCAATGGCAAGATATTCATTATAGCGATCCGCTAGATTTCGCGCCTTGCACAAATCGGACAATCGAAGAATCTCACTTGCCGGTTTTTTGCTTTGAAAATATGTCAGCATTTGCTCTTTGTACACAGGTACAATGTTGGCAAACCACTCGGCGAGATATTCGTCAGTAAGTATGGCATTGCGGCGAACATTTTCGTAACTTAGCAGTGTTTCGTTGTAATATTTGGTGGCATTTTGTAAATCTCCGGACATTCTATACGCTCTAGCCATATTCAAAAGTGTGTATGTATCTTCCGGGGATAATCTCGCTTGAAAATTTCGTTTTGCAGTTATTATATGGTTGCAAAGTTTCAGTGCTTCACGCCAGTCTCCTTTGTCGAGAGAGAGAGCTGCCAATCGATTCATGGCCGACCAAGGAAGTTCGGTGTCAGATGCACCGTAATTTTGACGATAACTTACTATGTTGTCCTCATACAACTTCTGAGCCTCGGCAATTTTGCCCATAGCAGCATAATCGTCAGCCATGGAAAGTCCTGCCTTTAGCGTCAGCGCAGCATTTTTCCCGTACAGCGCTTGGCTGTTTTTTCTGATCTCGGTATCAATTTCCAGAGCGGTTTCCTTGTCATCGGCACGACGATAGGCAGCAGCCAAAGCCATTTTTGCCCGTATCGTAACGGGATGAAGTTTTCCATATCGCTCTCTAGATAACTGTTCTGCTCTTGTTGCAACGAATATGGCATCATTCACATTTCCCATTTTCAGATAATCGCCGCTAACATTGCATAAATCATACAAAGTACCGTGATAATTGTTTCCCCAATGTATCGAATCCGTCATGGTCAGCATTAAGTCATTAGCCAAAGTCAAGCCATAATAGATTTTGTTGCGGGTCATGTCACTTCTAACACGAATCCCCACTTCTCTAATATCATCGTTTTTTTGCATGGAACGCCATAGCGTATCAGCTTTGTCATATAATCCTTGACTGTCTAATACGGTGCATAAAGAAAGCATCAAGAGTCCTTTTAAGTAATCATCATTGGGCAACGAATCAATACTAGGGAGAACATCATTTAACAATTTGGTTCCTTCTAGATGCCTGTCCTGCATGAAATAAATTTGAACCAAATCATTTTGTGCCGCCAAGGTATCATGGGCATCAGATTGTTTGTCGATTGGATTTTGGACTATATATGACATTCGTTCCTTAATTTGTTTCTCGCTGTCCGTAAAATTCCCCTGCATCGCATATTCTTCCCCTAAAATGCTCATTACGGAAAGAATTTTTTCACGGTCGGCAACAAAGATTTTTTTCGTTTGCGGTAGGATTCGCTTGCCAAGCTCTATAGCTTCTGTGCCATAGCCGAGCGCACTATAATACGTCAAGAGTTCTATTTCCTTGTTTAGGATATCTTCCTTTTTACCATTACTTTTCTTTAGATGTCCGACTTCACCTTCAAGTACCTTCATGGCTGCAGTAACACAAAATCCGTCTTTTAGGATAGGAGCATCCGTCAACTTAACATCGGATTTGGCGAGAATGTCACCGGCAAGGGACACCACCGAATGACGGGCATTTAGGAGTTCAAAATCCAGATACGATTGCCCATATTGCTCACGACCGAGACAATCGGTAATATCCCATATAAGCCGAAGATTCTCAAGATCGTTTAGCACTTGCGCCGCCGATACATTTTGCCGCCTATACATCGCTTCGGCTTCGGCGATGTAATCAAGGTAAGCTTTCCTACTTACCTTGACGACATTATCCAATCTGCCGGATTCCCGTAATTTTTGCGGTGAATCATATACGACCAATATTTTGGCATATGCGTTTCTTCCCGCATCGGTTAGAACATTTTGAGCCGCACTTTCGATTTGCGTTATGCTTACCGCAGCATCATCGGCAGCCAAACACACCTCGGAAAAGAAAATCACGGGAAATATCAATATCGTCAATAAGATGCGTTGTAACCTGCGCATATTTTTATTAGCCTTTCTCATCGAATGCTACAACCTTGTTCCTGCCGGTTTCTTTTGCACTATAAAGCCGATTGTCGGCTATTTTTACATTTTCTTCCATGGTGAGATTAGGACAAGCTTCGGCACAACCGAAACTCATAGTAATCTTGATTTCTTGAGTTTCAAAACGGCAGACGGATTCCTCGATAGTACGGCGAATTTTCTCAGCCCTATCGGCGGCAAATTCGATATTTTCCCTGCCCATCAAGATGAGAAATTCCTCGCCGCCCCAACGATAAACATCAAATGGAGCGGTTTGTTCCGACAAAATCCGGGCTACATGTTTAAGAACAGCATCGCCACCGTTATGTCCATATGTATCGTTGACTTTTTTGAAATAATCGATGTCGCAAATAATAATTGACAGTAAACCATTTTCGTCTGCCTGCATAGCCTTGGCGTATTTTGATTTGCAATCAGCATAAAATCCAAGGCGATTTTTTAGCGTTGTCAATTTATCATGTTGGGATTCGTCTAGGAAAATATCGGATTCTAATGCCATACCACAGATAAATGCGGCAATGGAAAGCCGTTTCACATCTTCTACCTCGTCAAAGCCGCACTCACCCAACTTATTTATTGCCTGAAATGCACCTATTGTTTCCCCACGGCAGTTCTTTACCGGCAATACCATAACCGATTTTGTGTCATATCTGGTTATCACATCTATCGAAGGGTTAAAGCCGGGTTCTTCCCTGGGGGTGTTGGTGACGATTGGCTTGTTTTCGGCTAAGGATCGTCCTACAAGCCCCGCTCCCTCATCCATCACGATTTTGTCCACACCCATAGCGATGGCTGTAACCAATTTTTTATTCGTTTTGTCCCATCGCCAAAAACTTACCCTATCTGCGTTCACCAACGTTTTACCGAGTTTGGCGAATTCTTCGAATACGGCCATATGATTACCTTTGCCCGTCTCGCCCAAGTGCATTTCGCTATATAAGTTCTGCATGATGACAAAAATGTCATCTAAGATCTTAGCCGATACGTCATTTTTATTTGCCATAATGAATCATTCCTTATATAACAATCTTATCGCCGATTTTGGCAAAACTGACATTGCCATACCTGTTTACAAATTTCTCTTCCAGTTTTGCGATTTCTTCATCGGTACGCCATGGTGCATGATGAACAAACATTATTCGTTTCACATTGGCGGCGGCTGCGATTTTTAAACCAGCCGCAGCTGTTGAATGTCCGTAACCCCTGTGCTTCTCATATTCTTCTTCGGTGTATTGAGCATCGTAGAGCAGAAAATCGGAATCCTTGGCAAATTCGATTAGATTATCGCAGCCGGATATCGGTGTATGTTCAAAATCCGTAGCGTACACCACGGACTTTCCGTCATAAGTCAGACGAAAAATCGTAGAACCGTTAGGATGCGTCCCGTGAGTTGCCATAACCGATACCTTTCCAATTGAAAATATATGCGTTGTCATATCTGTGCCAAGCGTATCGGACGGTAAATCGTGAAATTTCACTTCAGCCGGATAGTCCCCAATCGTTATCGGCCAAAAGGGCGCAGTCACCAAACGGTTAAGAGCAGTCTTTATGTTGAGATTTTCCCTTGCGGCAGCATAAATATCTATATGACGGTTCTTATGTGCCAAAGCCGAAAAAAAAGGCAATCCAATAATATGATCCAAATGCATATGGGTAATCAGGATGCTTATATTGGCGGAATCATTCGGTCTGGCTCCCGCAATGCCAGATCCGGCATCTAAATATATTTCTTCTTCGCCGGCTCTGACCAAATAACAGGAGGTAGAGCCACCGTATAGAGCAAAATCCTTCCCTTCTACAGGCATGGAACCACGAGCACCCAAGACGGTCAAACTAAGAACAGATTCCTGCTTCATGACCTACCTCCTTCCATTTAAGGACTTCAACACTAAAATTTCAAAGCCTTTTTCTTTGCCTTTGAGGATGATTTTTCTGCCGATCGGCTCAGTTTCGCCACAGCCATCTAATGCATCGGCAACGGCGCGGGAAATCAAAATTTGCCCACCCTGGGCGTTTGACTCCAATCTCGCAGCAGTATTTACTGTATCGCCGATTGCCGTGTAATCCATGCGCTTGTTCGTGCCAATATTTCCGACTACGGCACTCCCCCAATGAATGCCGATGCCGAAGGAAATATCCACACCGAATTTTGCTTTTACCGCCGCACATAGCCTAGTAGAACCGGCCAACATATCTAATGCGGCTTGACAGGCCGACAAAACAGCATCATCCTGCTTTGTCGGTGCATTCCAAAATGCCATAACCGCATCGCCAATAAACTTGTCCAATGTTCCTCTATGCTTATAGACAGAATCAGTGACAAGGGTCAGATAACGATTCAAAATTTCGACTACAGATTCAGCAGAAAGTTTTTCGCTCATGGTAGTGAAGCCACGAATATCCACAAACAATACTGCGATATCACAAGGCTTTCCTCCAAGTTCCAAAGCGTCTGTTCCCTGCAGCAAAAGCTCTTTCATGACCATCGGATCAACATATTTTCCAAAAAACTTGTAAATAATTTCTCGTTCAGTTTTCGCTCTCATGTAATTGGTAGCTATCGAGCCGATAAATAAAACAGTTGCTGACAAAGGTATCCATAAGGCGTGAAGGACAACTGCATTGCGATAGAAAATGTATGCCATAGACAAATACACAAAACAGATTATTAACCAAATAGCAACATTTCTATTGAGGTTTCCCCGCAAAAATAAAAATTCACAAATGAAACATACGACAAAGAGTCCCAAAAGTTGATATTTTTCGTTCGCATCGTACGGAATAAATCCGTTTTGAAAAGCCTGTATACAGTTGGCGTGAATATCTATGCCGTACATTTGATTTTCATAATCTAAAGCAGTGGCATGATTATCTGCCATAACGGGAGCATAAGGTCCGATTAAAACAATTTTGTCCTTATAAACCTCCGGTGGAATTTTCTTATCCAGCAAATCTAAAAAATTGTAACCACATCTGTAATTTTCAGCAGAAAAAGGAATATAATAGAGTATGTCTCCGTCAAAGGAATTCAACGAATGAGGAGTTATACCTTTTTTCTCACACCACTTGTTGTAGATGACTCTGTCGAAAGAGTAGGTTTTGTCTTTACTATCAATATTTACATACAGCAAAGCGTGACGGGCAACATTTTCATCAGGCGCATTGACACTACCCATGCTAGCCACAGATGCAATGGGTTCATATGGACTAATTCTCTTTAATGACAGATTCCAAGGGAAATAAAGCGAGTTGTCGTCATTCGTTTGATTTTCGTCCTTTGCAACCATAGTGGCCAATACGATATTATCGGCATTTTTTATGGTATCCGCCCAAAGCTCATCACCTGCGGGATCGTGATTGTTAGGACCCGAAAACAACATATCAATCCCGATTACGGCAGGGTTGTTTTGTCCATCATTTAATGTTTTGATTGCTTTTGCCCAGTTACTTCTGCTCCAAGTTATCGGCAAACCCAACCGATTAATCGTAAAGGGGTCAATCCCTATGACAATAATATCGGGATTTTTTTCATTGAGAGATTGATACAGAAAATCGCTGAATTTGTTGTCTATATCGGCGAATACACCGAAAATTGCCGCTAGGGTGAATATCGTACTTGCAAGAAATGCGTCTAATATTCTTAAGTACGAACTTTTCTTCAGCTTATTTAACCACATAATTCCCAAACCTTTTCATCCTGCACCTACCCAACCATTATTTCCCGCATTACTACTATTGTTTCCCCACAATCCTCCGCGAGTGTCTTGAATATTTACTTCAACTCGGCGACTGACAATAACAACCGCCGCATTATCCAAAAAATTGGTTGCGCCGTTTTCCACAAGAATTTTATCGGCATCCGTGCTGGAAATAACAGGATTTTCCAATTCATCGCCAAGGGAAACAGCTTTTATAATTAAGGGATTGCTCCCCACATCGGCATGGAGAGCATCGGCGGCATACTTCACGACACCTCTTTGGATAGCGATATCATAGTCCAGATACCTGTAATCGTATATAATTTTGCCATGGTCATCTTTGAGGGTTGGCATCATAACAGGATTAAGAAACTCCTTATGGACATCTTCCCACTCGGTGCAGTCGATAACGAGAGATGTATAATGTCCTTGTGCGTATCCGTCTTCGTTGTTAGGCGAAGGAAACGGGGTTTTTGTTGTAGGTTTAAATACAATCTCGGCTAGGGAACTTTTCCCATATACGGGTACACCTACAGTTATTATCACGCCTCCGTTGGCATCAGTCTGCTCATCGATTACAGCAGACAAGGCTACAGCAGAAGATGCCATATCTTCGTCTATCACGACATCATTAGCAATGCGAATCCCTAAAATGCCTTTTTTGAGCTTCTCGTTAGCCTCCGCTATTGCCTTAGTCTTTAATTTTTTTTGTATGGAAGAGGAATTTTTCTTTGACTCTGGCATCACCCCCACACCCTGAGCTGTGATTCGGCTGTCATTCCACCAGCACGATTCCGCTTGAACCGAACCTAGTCCCAAGAATATGGAAGCGATAAGATATACCACAATTACATTCACTCGCATCGACAAACGAATGGAATCCATAGGCATCATAAATACACCCCCAACGGTTATTACGCAATACTGCTCTCAGACGCTACTACAATCCTTTCTGATTCATTCGCCACGGTTGGCGATAATTCCTTTTTTATATGATGTTTTTAGAAATTTTTTAGAGTGGCAGGAAATCACACATAACATAGCAAATATAAGGTCAATATCCATGATATTGCCTAACCTCGAAAGCAGTTTCAGACTTGGCGTATATCTACCTCGCTCAACGTCAGCATAGTACGTTCTGGAAACTCCTGCTTTATCAGCGATTTCTTGTTGTGTCATTCCAGATTTTTCTCTTGCGTTTTTGACTGTCTTTGACACCATGATTGCATGCTCCAAGTAAACCCCTCCCTTCCGACGTAGCTTGTATTTCCGTCAAAATTATGATAAAATGCCTATAGAGACGGAAAAGCGCGACAATATAAAAAGGTGTGGTAGTGATGGGAATAGGTAGTCGTATTAGAGATGCCAGAAAAGCGGCTGGGCTTACGCAAGCGGAATTGGCGAAAATGGTTCACCTATCCCGTTCCCACATCGGAGCTATAGAACTTGACCGTTATAATCCAAGTCTATCGACATTGACCGCAATTGCCGCCGCTGTCGGCAAGCCAGTCGCAGGACTAGTGGATTCAGACGGAAGATCCGAAGTGTATAATCCAGATAATTCTATAGACGTTTACGAAAGAACCAATGAGTCTCCCCCCTCCTACTACAACGACCCAGAAGTTGCACGCATCGCCCAAGAAATGCACGACGAACCAGGGCGGAGGGTATTATTCGACGCAAGCAGAGGGCTTTCCAGAGAATCCATTGAGGAAGTAAGAAAGTTCATAGAGTTCCAGAAGGCGAAGGAGGACGGGCTTTGAATTTTGACCAGAATCTCTCGTTCGAGTGGGATGAGCAAAAGAATCAGGCGAACAAGGAAAAGCACGGTATCAGTTTTGAAACCGCCTCGCGGATATTCTATGATGAGAACCGCATGGAACGATACGACGCAGAACACAGCCTGCATGAGGACAGATACATATCCCTTGGGCTTGTTGATGATGTGCTTTTCGTAGTGCACACTGACAGACGCGACTCCATCAGGATAATTTCAGCGAGACATGCAACGAAAAACGAAAGGATGGAATACTATGGGCAATTTGGTTAAATTCACACTTCCAAGAAATCCGCTGCCATTGACCAAAGAACAGAAAGAGGAACTTGATCGGGCAAAAAGAATGCCCTTTGTCTATGACGAGGACTGCCCCCCCCAAACCGATGAGGAACTGAAGCGATTCCGCCGCGTCAATGCAAGCGGAAACGACACTACGCCGGCATTGTTGAATTCAAGGTGAAGAGCGTGAGATGTCTGCATCCGTTCACTTCTATAACGAGGATAGAGCCATGAGAACTTATCTTGCCGACCTCCCCGCCGATGTTGGCGGATTCGTATGTGAGAACGAGGATGGAGAATATACCATACTTCTGAACGCAAGGCACTCAAGGGAACGAAACATGAAGACCATGATGCACGAATTGGAGCACATAGAAAAAGGCGACTTCGAGGAAGCCGCCGTTAAGGAGATTGAGTTGATTAGGCATGGGAGGCACGTAAACGTGGATGGATAAGAACACAGCAAAAAGGCGCAATCCGAAGACTGCGCCCTGACCGACAAACCCAAGGCAGGGTGACTACCTGCACTCCTATTCAAGCCTTCCGGCTATCTGGCGACGGCTGCCAGTTCCGTCCTCTGTGGGTCATCCTGCTGAAAGAATATCACATTTATTGATGGAACGGCTCATTTTCCCAAATCCTCAATAGCCTGCGCGGCGCCCATGATGCCGATGACAGCATGCTCGAAGGTCAGGCCGCCTTGCAGATATACACGGTAGGGAGCGCGCAGTGGGCCGTCGGCGCTGAATTCGATGGACGCACCCTGCACGAAGGTGCCCGCCGCCATGATGACTTTGTCCGCATAGCCCGGCATTTCCCATGGCTCGGGAGCCGCAAAGGAATCCACGGGCGAATATTTCTGGATGCCGCCGCAGAAGGCAATGAGCTTTTCGGCGGAACCCAGTTCGATGGCTTGGATGATGTCCCCACGCACATCTTCCGGCAGGGGCAGTGTCTTATATCCCAGACGGTCGAACATGGCTGCGGCAAAAATCGCGCCTTTGATGGACTGGGCGACGACGTGGGGAGCGAGGAACAGCCCTTGGAACAACAATCGGTTATTGGAAAGGCTTGCGCCCAGCTCATCTCCCATGCCCGGCGCAGTCAGACGATAGGAGGCAAGCTCTACGAGCTTGTCTTTTCCTATGATATAGCCGCCGGTGGGCGCGATTCCGCCGCCCGGATTCTTGATGAGCGAGCCAGCCATGATATCCGCGCCTGCCTGTGTCGGTTCCTCCGCTTCCACGAATTCGCCATAGCAGTTGTCCACAAAGCAGATGCAATCAGGTTTCACACGCTTGACCTCTTGGCATATCCTTCGGATATCCGCGACGGAAAGCGGATTCCTCATGCTGTAGCCGCGTGAGCGCTGGATCAGGGCCAGCTTGGTGTGTTCGGAGATCACATCTGCGATTCCGTGCATATCGACCATGCCGCCCTGCATCGGAAGCTCACGATACCGAATCCCGAACTCCTTTAGGGAGCCTGAGCTCGGGTTGTCATAGCCTATGACCGTCTGCATCGTATCATATGGCTTTCCTGTCAGCGAGACCAGCTCATCTCCCGGACGCAGAATACCGAACAGCACCGTTGCCAGCGCATGGGTTCCCGATACGAACTGCGTGCGCACCAGTGCGCGCTCCGCACCGAAAAGCTTCGCATAGACCTCCTCCAGCTTGCCGCGGCCGATATCGTCATAAGCATAGCCGCTGGTCGTATTGAAATGGGCATCGGATACCCTGCAGATCCGCATCGCATCCAGCACCTTCAAAGTATTCTGCTCCGCGATTTCATCCACGGCATCGAAGCGGGGGCGGTATTCTTGCAAAATCTCCTGTTTGAGCGTTCTGAGTTTCTCTGAAAATGGCATGGCATCAAATCCTCTTTTTATCAATTCATCCATGAGCATGGCGGAAAAGTTCCTTAAGGAAACGCTGATTAAATGAGCTTTTGTCATTGTCGAAGGATTTTTCT
>CALGGN010000224.1 GCA_937915915.1 uncultured Selenomonas sp.
CACTCTTTCTCTACACGACGCTCTTCCGATCTCAGATGATTCCGAAAATCATACATTATTGCTGGTTTGGGGAAACAGAGATTCCCTTTGAGCAGAGAAGGTACATAGAGGACTGGGGGCACATGTGTCCCGGCTATGAAATTGTTTGCTGGAACGAGTCGAACTATGATATTCGGAAAAATCATTATGCATTTCAGGCATATCATGCAGGTGCATGGGCATTTGTTTCGGACTATGTCAGAAAAGATGTTCTCTATGAGTATGGGGGAATCTATCTTGACACTGATGTGGAGATTGTACGTCCGTTAGATGAGTTGCTTTACCAGCAGGGATTTTGCGGTTTTGATGACAACAAGATTAACTCAGGGATGGGGATGGGCGCCAGGCGTGGTTTGCCTATTATGGAGACAATGAGAGATGCTTATAGAGGACATGAATTTGATCTTCAGAGCCGTAAGCATATGAAAACAGGCCCAGAGTATGAAACAGAGATACTGATGGAGCATGGGTTAAGGACGGACGAGTCATATCAGGTAGTGGCTGACATGACGGTTTATCCACCGGAGGTTTTGAGCAGTGCGATGATCTATTCTGATGGGTGGACAATGAGAGAGCACACCTACACAGTACATCATTTCGCAGGTTCTTGGGTGGATCCTATAACAAAAGCAAAATGGGAAAAAATGAGATGCCTTTACCATCGAATGAAGGAGAATTCGATGGTTTTACTGTAGGGAACCTCTATAAATCCTATTTTTCAAAAGTGTTTCCTAAATAACTAACGTGAAAAATTTCGTGAAAAATTTAGATTGATGAGGAGTAAAAGTTCAATGAAAGTTGTAATCCTAGCCGGCGGTTTCGGCACCCGCATCAGCGAGGAACCCCAGAATCGTCCTAAGCCAATGATTGAGATAGGTGGAAAGCCAATCCTTTGGCACATCATGAAAACATGACTGGGGCAAGAAGTTCTGGAAGAGGAAAGGGACGGAGGAGGGGGAGGCATGAAAAAGCCGTGGCAGCCTGAAGGCGGGTTGCCACGGCGGGGAACGTTTCAATGAAGTTGCATGGCAAGTTCTTCGATTCGTTCTTGGGACAAGTGGGAGTACTTAATGATTTTTTCTATAGGCTCATTATCACGAAGCATATCAATGGCGGTATGAGTACGAGCCTCATCGAGCCCAGCGTTGTGGGAGTCGATACGCTCCTCATTCATAAGTTCCTGCATGATTTCACACACGGCATTCACCCCTTTCTGTTCGTGTTTGAAAAAATCAGCTCTCCTGGCAAGTTCCTTATAGTGCATCTGGGCAGGATCCTCGCAAAAGAAGTCATGCATCAGCATGCCAATGGCATCTTCTGCCCGATAGGCACCATTGACATAGGTTATGTGGGCGGCATCTTCAAAGAGACGGTCAAGCTCGGTGACAACCCGCTCCACATGGTACATGGACAGCCCCGCACCGAAGATATCATTCTCGGTGATGAAGATGACCCAGATTTCTGGGAAATCCTTGTACTCAGTGCCTTTGGTGACTTCCCTAGAGTCGATGAGGCAGCTGTTGAACCTGGCCCGCTTGGGATTGGCACCCTCATCTGCCCGCTGGATTTCCACATTGTAGATCTTGCCATCGCCATCCATGGCGAGGACATCGAAGCGGACGCTGCGGCCATAGAGGTTGTGGGCAGAACGCTGGGTGACTACATCCTGCACGATGATGTCAGTGCGGTCGAAGATAATGCACAACAGCAGCTGCATACATTCGTTGCTGCCGTCGAAGCAGATGTTGAAGAAGGTATCGTCTATCAGGCGAAATTTCTTGATAGCCTCAAGATACTTTGGATTGAGGCCGGAAGCAAACATGCTCATGGGCATCATCCTTTCTGGAAGGAGGCGAAAGTGCTACTTGGGAATATTCTTACCTTTATTTTAGCAGATGGGGGTGGATTGTCAAGACGATGGAAAGATTCGATATAGATGTGATTTTTATAACTCGGAATAAGATGTCCCCCCTCTATAGGTGGGGATGGCGAATTATTAGTTTACGAAAGAGGGTAGAAGAATTAGAAATCAAGTAAAAAATATTTCTGAATAGAAGAATCTTATTTAGGATGATTAGAATTTAGAATTTCAACACCTTAAATTTTGGAGGTTTATATGTTTGAAGAATTGCAAATAGGTATAGAGTCTACTAGTAAAGAAATATTGAGTTCAGGAAGTGTTATTCAGTTTAAAGATGAAGATATTATTTTTCATGTTGATGATTTAAATTTTAGGATAACTTTTAAATCCGATAGCGGAAAAGCAAGGTTTGAAAGTGAAATTCAAGATGATAAAAATGAAATGAAAATTATGTTATACAATTATGATAATAATCTGGGTATCGGTATGAGTGAGCCGTTAGAAATTGCAACTATCGAGGATAAGAAAGTTTACTTCATTATCAAAGTCACTACATTAGGAAGATCAAAATCATCAAGGTTGATACACTACACTTGGTACTGTGAGAAATGAATATGAATGTGAAAAATAAAAATAAAAATACGTATTCGCCTGCTCTTCGTAGTAATAAGGATATGAAGACAGGAGGAGAATATAAAAAGCAATCTTCTACAGATGCGATTTCTTCATACCAACCAGGACTTTTAGGTAAGTTGTTCGGGCAAGGGATAAATGCAAAAAACAATATTGTTGGTATCTCGACAACAATACTTGTTTTGACGGTAGCTGCGGGGTGGGCGATAGGAGGTTATGAACCGCCAAATTCTATTACGGCAGTGCTTTCAACATTGGTGGGGTATTTTATAGCGAATAAAAGAACAGATGATTGAAAATTGATTTAACATTTCAATCTACGCCTATAATGTGAAGAGGATGAGCGAATGAAAGTTGTTATTTTAGCCGGCGGTTTCGGCACCCGCATCAGCGAGGAATCCCAGAATCGTCCTAAGCCAATGATTGAGATAGATGGAAAGCCAATCCTTTGGCACATCATGAAAACTTATCTCCATTACGGTTTTAGTGAGTTTATTATCTGTGCCGGTTATCGTCAGGAGTATATCAAGACCTATTTTTCCCATTACTTCCTGCAGAACAGTGACATAACCTTTGATTTTCGTGGAAGTGAAAATCATCTTGCTATCCATTCGGATAAATCAGATTCTTGGGAAGTTACGGTGGTGGATACGGGGCTGAACACCATGACGGGAGGACGTATCAAGCGGGTTGCGTCCTATGTTGGGAATGAGCCATTCATGCTCACTTATGGCGACGGCTTATGTGATGTACCCATTGACAAACTGGTGAAATTCCACAAGAGTCATGGTAAATTTTGTACTTTGACAGCCGTTAAGCCGGAGGGCCGTTTTGGTATCTTGGATTTGGATGGTAGCAAGATAAAATCTTTTCGGGAAAAGAGCCAGCAGGATGTGGGCTATATCAATGGCGGCTTTATGGTGCTCCAGCCGGAAATCTTCGATTATATCGAGGGAGATGACACGACCTTCGAGAGAGAGCCAATGGAGCATATAGCCGATGAAGGTCAGCTTATGGCCTACAGGCATAACGGCTTCTGGCAGTGCATGGATACTCTCAGGGACAAGCAGAAGCTGGAAAAAATGTGGGCAGATGGCAAAGCCCCTTGGAAGGTGTGGGAGAAATGAAGGACTTGTCATTTTATCGCGGGAAAAAAGTTTTTGTTACCGGTCACACAGGCTTCAAGGGGTCCTGGCTTTGCCAAATTTTAAAGCAGGTCGGGGCAGAGGTGACGGGATATGCCTTGGAGCCTCTGTCGAAGCCGAATCTTTTCCAGATTGCAGACATTGCCAAGGGCATGCACAGTGAGATAGGCGATGTGAGGGATTTTTCCCACCTGCGGGAGGTCTTTATGAAGGCCCGGCCGGAAGTTGTTTTTCACCTTGCTGCCCAGCCTATCGTCATCAGAAGCTATGAGGAGCCGGTGCTGACCTACGAAACCAATGTCATGGGCACGGTCAATGTGCTTGAGTGCGTGCGCTGGACAAAGAGCGTCAAATCCTTCCTCAATGTTACTACTGATAAGGTTTACGAAAACAAAGAATGGGCCTGGGGCTACAGGGAAAATGAGCCTCTTGACGGCTATGACCCATATTCCAACAGCAAGAGCTGCTCTGAGCTGGTTACTCACAGCTATAAAAAGAGCTTTTTCGCTGATGGCCGCTGCGCCATTTCTACAGCCAGGGCAGGCAATGTCATAGGCGGCGGGGATTTTTCCGAGAACCGCATTGTGCCGGACTGCATTCGCGCCACCGTGTCCGGCAAGGCCATTGAGGTGCGCAATCCATATTCTACGCGTCCTTACCAGCATGTATTGGAGCCTCTGTATGCCTACCTGCTTATTGCTCAGGCACAGTATGAGGATGGTAAGTACGCAGATTGGTACAATGTGGGGCCTGATGAATGTGACTGCGTTACTACAGGTGAACTGGCGGATATTTTCTGTCGTCAGTGGGGCGATGGGGTTGCTTGGAAGAATGTCAGCGTGGTTGGCCCCCATGAGGCAAATTTTCTCAAGCTGGATTGTTCCAAAATAAAAAGCCGCCTTGGCTGGAAGCCAAGATGGCATATACGGGAAGCACTGGGGGAAACCGCAGCTTGGGCAAAAGCCTGGCAGCAGGATGAGAATATGGCAGAGTTCATGAAAGCGCAGATTGAGAAGTTTGTACATGAGTGAATCCGTAATAAAACAAGCAGTAAGTTTCAGGAGGAAGTATATGCAAAAAGCGATTGTGACAGGTGCGAATGGCTTTATAGGCAGTGCTGTGACGAAAAGATTGCTTTCACAGGGAGTGCAAGTCACAGCAGTAGTGCATAGCCAGACAAATAGAATATTACAACTAAAAAATGAATTCGGGGGGGTGATGTTCATATATTAAGATGCGATATAGAACATATCCACTCTCTGCCGGATTTGGCAGCAGACAGGGAGTACGATGTGTTCTATCACTTTGCCTGGCAGGGCAGCAGCGGCAGTAAGCGTGCTGATTTTGCGCTCCAAGCAAGGAATGCTGTCGCCTCAGCCGAGGCGGTACAGGTGTCAAAACGTATGGGATGTCATCGCTTTATCTCTACTGGTACGATCACCGAGTATATTGCAGAAGATGTGCTAAAACGACACTACACTTCGGAAAATCTTATTTACGGTCTTTCCAAGGACTATGCTCACAAACTGGTGGATATCACGGCGCACAAAGAAAAAATGTCTTATGTGTGGGCCATGCTCAGTAATATTTACGGCGGAGGCAACAAAACCGGCAACCTTATTTCCTATACGCTTCAGCAGTTTAAAAAGGGGCAGGAGCCTTCTTATGGCTCGTGTCTGCAGAGTTACAACTTCACCCATATTGAAGATGTAGCTGAGGCGTTGTATTTGCTAGGTGAAGCTTTCCAATTGTCCAAAGAAAGTTACTTGGTCAGCAACGGCGAATGTAGGCTTCTGCGTGACTATATAGAGGAACTGGCAAATGTATGCGGCAAGAATGTGGCTATAGGCACTAGGCCGGATGATGGCGTACGATATGAGGCCACTTGGTTCGAAGATAAAGCTCTTCAGTCGGAACTGGGATTTAAGCCCGCTTACAGTTTTGCGGCAGGGGTAAAGAAGCTGTTGGAAGAGGAAAAATTTGACACCAAATAAGTGATGCTGCCAAGACTTTTTATAAAGTTGAGGTCAACAGAACATGAAAAGGGTCATTGTAACTGGTGCAAATGGTTTTGTAGGAGCAGCCGTGGTAAAGGAACTGTTGCTACATGGTATAGAGGTTCACGCCGTAGGTCATGCGGGAAATTTTTCTAGGCTGGTAGATTGCGAGGGTTTGAGTAAGTATTCTTGGGATATGCATGATGTAAAAGGGCTGAGTGAGGTACTGCCGACTGCTGATTATGATCTGTTCTATCATTTTGCCTGGCAGGGCTCCGCGGGAGAAGCTAGGGCTGATACCAGATTGCAGCTGCAAAATGCTCAGTGGACAGTGGAGGCTTTGGAGCTTGCTTACAATTTGGGCTGTAGGCGTTTTGTATCAGCGGGCAGCATCATGGAGCATGAAACCATGGCTGCAGCATACACTCAGGGCAACAGGCCGGGGGTGGGATATATTTACGGGGGCGGCAAACTGATCGCCCATGTCATGTGCATGTCCGTGGCAGCCAAGCTTGGCATGGACCTAGTCTGGCCGGAAATCACTAATGCTTATGGGGTAGGGGAAGTCAGTCCAAGGATGGTCAATACCACCATCCGTAAGTGTATCAAGGGAGAAGCCCCCCAATTCACGGCAGGAACCCAGAACTATGATTTTGTCTACATAGACGATGTGGCCAGGGCGTTCTATCTCATCGGCGAGAAGGGCAAGCCCTTCCATGAATATCTGATCGGCAGTTCCACAGCCAGGCCTTTGAAGGAATTTTTGCTGGAAATGAAGTTATCTATTGCGCCAAATCTTGACTTTATCTTCGGCGATATATCTTTTACGGGCATTAACCTGCCCCTGTCCAGCTTTGACTGCAGCGAAACGGAAAGAGACACAGGCTTCAAGGCAGAGGTTTCTTTTGCCGAGGGAACCAGACGCACCATGGCATGGCTAAGGGAGATGGAGGAAGAAAAATGATACAGAAATTTGCATTCAAAGAAACAGAAATAAAGGGACTTATCGAAGTGACTCCCTTCAATGCTGTTGATGTGCGTGGCTGCTTTACCAAGGATTATTCCAAGGAAGTCTTTGAGATTAACGGCATCAGCCATGATTTGCAGGAGGTCTTTTATACCACCTCCCACAAGGGAGTCATCCGTGCCCTGCACTTCCAAAGGGAGAAGCAGCAACCAAAACTGGTGCGCTGCATTACCGGCCATGTGTACGATGTGGTGGTTGATTTGCGGAAGGACAGCTCTACCTTCAAGAAGTGGCTGGGCTTTGACCTGGTGGGTGAAAAGCACAATGAAATTTTGGTGCCTGCAGGCTGCGCCCATGGTTATCTGGTGCTGGAGCCGTCTATTGTTTCATATAAGTGCTCAGAAAAATTCTATGGAGAATTTGATAGCGGAATCAAGTGGGATGACCCGGATATCAATGTAGAGTGGCCTTTGGAGCAGATAGGCGGCAGGGAAAACCTTATACTGGCTGACAAGGATAAGGAACTGTCTACCTTTAAGGATTTTGTCGAAGAGTATGGGGCTTTTTGATATGGATGCATTGGTTGTAGGAGCTGGTCTTACTGGTGGAGTCATCGCTAGGGAACTGGCAGAGCAAGGTTGCAAAGTGCTGGTTTGGGACAGGCGGGAGCATATCGGGGGCAATATGTATGACTATGTAGACGAGCATGGCATACTGGTGCACAAGTATGGCCCCCATACATTCCATACCAAGGAAAGGGCCTTGTATGAATATGTGTGCCGCTTTGGAGAGTGGCAGGATTATAAGCTGACCTGCGGGGCTATGATAAAGGGGGAGTTTACACCTACACCGTTTAATTTCCATACGATAGATACCTTCTATGAGGAAAACGAAGCGACTGCCCTGAAGGCTGAACTTAAGGATTATTTTTCCGGCAGGGAGTTTGCCACCGTTTTGGAAGTTTTGAATGCTGGCAATGAACGCATTCGCAAGTATGGCGAATTTCTTTTTGCCCATGACTACAGCTTATACACTGCCAAGCAGTGGGGCATAGCGCCGGGGAAGGTTGATCCCAGTATTCTGAAGCGTGTGCCTTTGCGATTTTCTTATAAAGAAGGTTACTTTGACAATGAATACCAGATGATGCCCAGAAACACCTATGTGGAATGGTTCAAAAATCTTCTCGACCATTCTGATATCCACGTGGAACTTGGTGTGGAAGCATTGGAACATTTGTCAGTGTCAGAAGAGAAACTTCTGATGGATGGTGCGGCTTGCAAAATTCCTGTAGTTTATACGGGTGCCCTTGATGAACTTTTCGGTCAGTCAGAGGGCAGTCTGCCTTATCGCTCGTTGCGGTTTGAGTGGTGCCACGAGGATATAGAGAGTAAGCAGCCCTATCCCGTGACGGCCTACCCAGAGGCTGAGGCTTATACACGTATCACGGAGTACAAAAAAATGCCTGTGCAGAATGTGACAGGCACCACGTATGTTGTTGAATATCCCCTGATGTACAAGCCAGGAGCGGGAATAGAGCCGTACTATCCTGTTTTGACAGCGGAAAGCCAACGTAAAGCGGCAATCTATAAATCTATGTCTGAGAAAATATCTAATCTATATCCCTGTGGCAGATTGGCTGATTTCAAATATTACAACATGGATCAGGCTTTGGCGCGGGCGCTGGTCGTGGCAAGGGAAGTCATTGTATAAAAGATTACGACATCAAACTTTGCAGTTGCATAAACCCAAATTCATCCAAATAATAAATAATAAATAAAGATAACAATCTTTAGACAATGAACTTTTCCATGATGAAAGGATTTGTCTGGAAACATGAACACGCTCCCGCCATAAGGCGGGAGCCGAGTTTCACCAGTTGGCCTGCACAGCGGCCTGGGCTTCGTCTTTGGTGAGGGAGTAGCGCTTTACCAGCTGTTCCACTG
>CALGGN010000225.1 GCA_937915915.1 uncultured Selenomonas sp.
GGCCTAATTGGCCGCATATGAAGAACCCCCAGCTATGCTGGGGGGTATCTTTTTTTTTCTTTCAAGATAAAGAAGGAAAATCTCTCTGTGCAGAGAATAGTATATGTGTATGCAAGTGGGAGTTCTCTTGAAGGACTTTTCAACTGATCAAAGGAGGATGTTCACATGGAAAATAACAACAAGGAGAAGGCATTGCCGACGAAGAAGGAGACGAAGCTGGGTTCCATCCGTATTGCCGATGAGGTCGTAAGCATCATTGCAGGACTTGCAGCCACAGAGCTGGATGGCATAGCAGGCATGAGCGCCGGACTGGTGGGCGGCATTGCGGAGATCCTCGGGCGCAAGAACTTCGCGAAGGGCGTCAAGGTCGAGGTCGGCGAGAAGGAAGCGGCTGTCGATCTCTACATCATTGTGAAGTATGGCGTACGCATTCCTGATGTGGCGCTTGCGGCGCAGGAAAATGTCAAGCAGGCCATTGAGACGATGACAGGCCTTTCCGTTGTCGAGGTCAATGTGCATGTGCAGGGCGTAGGTTTCCCTGAGGAAGAGGAAAAAGAGGAAGAGGTTCGCGTTCGCTGAGAAATCGGGAGGAAAGGGCGAAAGCAATGGGGATAATCAATCGTTTATTGCTGCTTGTCTATGCTCTTTGCGTCAGCGTGTCTGTGCTTTTCCTGGCAGGGGTTTTCCTTCATCTGATCCCGGAGGGAATGTGGCAGAATGAACTGCGGTATGCTGTGGCACGGCCGGAATCGCTGGCCGTGCTCGCAGTTGTGTTCCTGCTTGGCATCCATTTGATGGTGGCGGCGCTCTCCTCCGGCGGGAAAAAGGACAGACGAGAGGCATCGGGGGAGCTGGTGCTTTCTGAGAGCGGGCAGGGGAAGGTCAAGGTCGCTGTGACGGCAATCCGGGAACTTTCCGAGCGTTCCGCGCTGGCTGTCACGGGGGTACGCGATGTAAAGGCAAAGGTGGAGAAACAGAAGGAAGGATCTCCGATTTCCATTGCCCTGCAGCTGGTGCTGATACAAGGCGCTTCGGCTCCGGATGTCAGCGGGCAGGCGGCGCAGGCAGTGCGAGGGGAGTTGGCGACGGCGTTGAAGCTTCCGGATGTGACGGTGAATGTTTTGGTGTCCGATATTTCCAACGCACCGGTGGAGCAGAAGCGTGTCGTATGACGAGGTGATTGTATGTGGGAAGAGCTGAAGGAGATGGTCCAATCTTTCTTTGCAGAGCATCATGCGAGAAAGATGGGGATGCTTGTCGGCATGCTCCTGGCCGTTGCCATTCTGGTCTTTGGGTTCTGGGACATACTCTTCGTGCTTCTGTGCGGCTGCATCGGCCTTTATATCGGTGCGAGGATGGATCATGGGGATGATCTCGTGGAGACGACATTGGAGAAATTGCAGAAATATTTGCCGGAACGTTTTCAGCGCTGGTAGTACGGTTGTGAGGAGTTATCATTCATATGAGTCGTAGATTAGCAAGGGAAGCTGTGCTGCAGGCTCTTTTCCAGTTGGATCTGAACCGTGGGGATGAAGGCGAGCAGGAAAAGTATGAGGCGCTGGCCGTCGATACGGCGCTGCAGGAGGGCGAGAAGCTTTCCGCAAAAGAACGCGGGTATGTGACAGAGACCGTGCATGGCACAAGATCGAGGCTCACGGAGATCGATGCGCTGATTGCATCCTATGCCAAGGGATGGAAGCTTGAGCGTATGGCTGTGGTGGATCGCAACATTTTAAGGCTGGCCTCCTATGAAATGAAATTCTGCGATCCGGTGCTGGATCCCGGGATCGCTATCAATGAGGCAGTTGAGCTGGCGAAAAAATATGGCACAGATGATTCCGGCCGGTTTGTCAACGGGATACTGGATGCAATGGTTAGATAATCGGAGATTGCCAGACATCATGTCTGGCTTTTTCTTGTATAAGGAACTGGAGGCGGGGATTTGGCGGTTCACAGTGTAAGCGAGGTCACTCGGTATATCAAGGGGCTGCTGCAGGCGGAACCCTTGTTGCAGGGACTTTTGGTCCGCGGTGAGATCTCGAATTTCAAGTGCTATGCCTCCGGGCATTGCTATTTTACGTTGAAGGACAGCGAGGCAAGCATGAAGTGCGTCATGTTCAAAAGCAGGGCGCAAGGCTTGCGGTTCCGTCCGGAAAATGGCATGCAGGTCATTGCCAGGGGGAATGTTGCGGTCTATGAGCGGGACGGAGTCTACCAGCTCTATGTGGATTCCATGGCACCGGAGGGAGCGGGGAGCCTTGCCGTGGCCTTTGAGCAGCTGAAGCAAAAACTCGCGCAGGAGGGGCTGTTCGATGCGTCGCTCAAGAAACCGCTGCCGCATTTCCCGAAGACCGTCGGCATCGTCACATCTCTTTCGGGCGCAGTGCTTCGGGATATCTATCATGTTTCCAAACAGAGAAATCCGCAGGTGCGGCTGGTCTTGTATCCTGTTCTGGTACAGGGTGCGGGGGCCGCGGAGGAGATAGCGGAAGGCATTCGTTTTTTCAATCAAAAATACGCCGTGGATGTCCTGATCGTCGGGCGGGGCGGCGGCTCCATGGAGGATCTTTGGGCCTTCAATGAAGAGCCCGTGGTGCGGGCCATCCATGCGTCCGAGATTCCTGTCATCTCGGCGGTCGGGCATGAAACGGACTTCACGCTGGCGGATTTTGCGGCGGATTGCAGGGCGGCAACGCCCTCCCATGCGGCAGAGCTCGCCGTGCCGGATACGCGGGAACTTCAGCACAGGGTGGAAGTCCTGCGCGTCCGCATGCGGAATGCGGCGATACAGAATCTTCGCAGGAAGCGGGAACGGCTGCTGCGCTGCCGGAAGAGCACGCTCCTGCAGCGTCCGCGGCAGCTCCTTGCAGCGAGGAAACAACGCTTGGATATGCTGGCGCTTCGGATGGACCGTCAGAAAGAACAGCTGCTTCAGGAAAAGAGACACAGGCTTGCGGTGGCCTTGGAACAGCTGGATCTTTTGAATCCGGCCAGGGTGCTCAGGCGCGGATATGGTATCATAGAGAATGCGGATGGACTGGTACGGAGCGTGAAACAGGCGCCGAAGGGCAGCCGGATCGGAATCGTGCTGGCAGATGGACGACTGTTTGCGACTGTGGATGGAAAGGATGGAGCAGCAAATGCCAAAAAAGAAAGAACCGACCTTTGAGGATGCACTGGAACGTCTGGAGGAAATCACGGCCCATATGGAAAACGGCGAAGCCAGCCTTGCGGAACTCATGAAGAGCTACTCTGAGGGAATCGAGCTTTCCAAGTTCTGCATGGCAGCTCTGGATCGCGCGGAGAAGACCATGGATCTTCTGGTAAAGGACGAGAATGGCAAGATCGTGGAAGAAAAGCTGGAAATAAAGGGTGAGTGAAGATGCTGAAAGAAGCTTGGAAGAGAAGGCAGGAAATGGTGGAACAGGCGCTTGTGCAAGAGCTTCACATGGACGAGGCGCTGGAACCAAAGCTTTCGGAATCCATGAAGTACAGCCTCATGGCAGGCGGCAAACGTCTCCGTCCGGTGCTGCTGATGGCGGCAGCGGATGCGGTGCTTAGATCCAACAGTGATCTGGCTTATGTACAATACCTTAAAGGCGCTATCAGTTATAGCACGCAGGAATATGAAAATGCGGTTACCTGTTATCAGAAGGCTTTGGACTTGTACGGAGACAATGCAACATTTTATTATGCGCTTGCATATGCATATGATGCCTTAGGGGACTATCAGGCTGCATATATCGCAAGCGGAAAGTGTAAAGATATGGTTCCTACTGTCAACCATGAGGAAGACTGGTATGGACTGGGATATCATAACGTTACGTTTTATGAGCGTGTGAAAGCGGAGGTGGAAAAATGATGTGGGTAGCTGTTTTGTTCACGGAATTGCTGATAGCATTTTTGGGGATCACCCGCATGCATATGTCGGTCGGTCCCAGCATTCTGGTAATTGGTATTACGGCGGTGACGCTTGCATTACATGCTTTGATACTGAGAAAGATCCCGGGGATCATAAATTCTGTTATTCTGGGGATTGTTGCGTGTGTTGCGGGAATCGTTCTATACTGTACGCCTGCGGTTGCGGTCAAAACTCCTATCGACGGATATTATAATGCGATTGTGGAGATAGAGAGCCGGATCATGGAAGAGGATCTGGACGCGGAGGATGATCTGGAAGACTTGGAGGGCGAGTACGGCAAAAATGATTCGACAAAGGGTCTGCATGCTGTCTGCTGTATTATGCGGGGAGACAGAGACAAGGCATATGAATATATCGAGGATTTTGAGAACAAAAAAAGCATTCAGTACTATGCAAGAATGGAGTTGTTTTATCAATCTGATCTAAGCAGGGATACGACGAGTGATATCTATGCGCTATATGATCAGATGGTGCAGGATTGTCCGCAGTGGGAATATGCGCAGAGAATGGCCGGCATTTCCCAGGTAGAACGCGGAAATTATACGGGAGCGGACTATTTCCTTACCGCGGCGCTTGAACTGGAGCCGGAGGATATA
>CALGGN010000226.1 GCA_937915915.1 uncultured Selenomonas sp.
TCCAATTTTCAGGTGCTTCTGTGAAACTGGCATATCTGTTTCACGGATTCAGGTTCAATATAACGAGAAGGTGCAAGGATATAATTATTTTCTGCCAGTTCCTCAGGCGTTACTGCTTTGGAAAACTCCGGCACGTTTTCTCGCTTTTCTATGGCACAGACAATTTTCTCTATATCTTCGTCTGTGAACGCCTTGAGGGCTTTGTGATAAATTCTGTTTGTATGGCTTTTATTACCTTCGCCCCGCTGGTGTCTTATTTCCTCATGGCAAGTCTGTCTTGCGTCTACAAGTGCTATTCCTTCACGCCATTGCCGTAAAGTGAGCAAGCAGGTGGAAATACTCGTTGATTCAAACATTTTGTCCGGCATAATAACAACCGAATCAATGATTTTGTTATCAACGAGCTGTTTGCGGATGCTATTTCCATCGTCCTTGGATAAAATGCCGCCCGGTAAAATCATAGACACCGAGCCGCCCGCCTTGGCGTGATATAAGCAATGCAAAACAAAAGCAAAATTGGCGTTTCCCTTTGGCGGCATATCGTAACGAGAAAACCGCTCATCTTCTCCGCCAAATAAGCCGTTATTCTGCGGAGGTTCCCATGAGATATTATACGGTGCATTTGATATAACGGCGTCATGTTTTCCCAGTTCATAGGATTGTAAATCCGTTTCCGTCAACGAATCAACCTTGCTGTATTTCCCACAAGGCCTTACGGTATAGACTTTGTAAATCTCATTTTTCAGCACATCGCCGTGTATCACGTCTGCCTCAATACCGCGAATAGCAAGGTTAAACAACAAAAATGGGATAACATTTTCGTCCAGTTCCTCGCAAACAAAACGCAGGGAATTGTCCTGCTTGCAGATCTGGCTCATGCGTGATTCAAATTCCGTTTTGGAGAGAGGGACATCATTGATGGAATACAAGGTCGTGTTCCCTGTGAAGCAGTTTTCCGCGTCGCCACGCTTCTTCTGCCACTTCTCAACATACGTTTTCTTGACGGTCACGGCATTCCCCTGATCGTCCTGCAACTCAGCCTCGACCGTATGCTCGACGCCACCGTCATTCGGCGTGTTTCCGTCTGCTCCGCGCAGCTTGATCTGGCTCTCAATCGTAGATCCGTCGATTCCTTTCCCGGTGATGACCCAGGCAAGAGCGTCGGCTATTGTGGTTTTGCCAGTACCATTTTCGCCACGGATAGTGACGTCTTTCCCGTTCGGTTCGATCTCGAAGTCCTCGATTCCCTTGAACTTATGGATTGTCAATCGGTTCAGTTTCATCTCACCATCTCCTATTGATTTTCTAACCCGTAACATGCTACAATGTAGCCATAGGTATTTTTTCTTTTCTGCCATGCTGGAGCGCCAACTCACGCATGGCTCTTTTCTTTTGTCTCTTCCCATTTTTCCCTGCTTTCGTTGGGCAGTTGCTTTGCCCAGTCATCGATCTCGATACCATCCTGCAGGTTCTGCCTTGCCCACTCCATCAGGTCGATCCCTGCCGCCAGATAGTCATACTGGCAGGCGTCCGTGGCCTTGCTGTCGATCGGGAAGACCCCCGTCTCCATGAAAATCTCCCGAAGCTTGCACTGCCGGAAGTCCTTTTTCCTCGGGCAGCGGCAGCAGGTGTATGGTATGACGGCTGCATATAGCTTGCTGAAAGTATCCGCCGACATATACAGGCTGTCCTGCATCTCCTGAAGCTGCTTCCTCTCTTCCTTCGCCTTGTCGTTCGGCACAAAGAGGATGTCCATGTGCTTTACGTGCCGGACGAAATCCTTCGCCGCGTCGTTGTCGAGCAAGTCATAGCGCCTTTCTATGGATTTTCCCAGCCATGTGTTCGCCGTTCTCAGCCCCCGCATGAACGCTGCATCCGCGGCCTTGCTTTTCTCATACTCCCTGATGGTTTCCCCAAGCAGCCCTGCGAGCAGCATCATGCGCGTCATAAGTATTTTTTCAGTACGCGAGAAATATGTGTTCATTCATCCTTCTCCCCCTTTCTGCATCCGCACGATATCCGCCATCAAGTCCACGGTCTTCTTCATGTTGGAGATGATCGTCGTCTGGTCATTCTCCAGCTGCAGCACCCTGCCTTCCAGTACGCTGATCTGCTCGCCCTGCCATGTGCACACGGCCAGAAGCGACAGAATCACAATCCATTTTGCGTATCTCTCGAGTCGTTCCATGTTTCCTCCCCGTCTGCCTTTCCCTGCATGTCTCGCACAGCACACGATTCGGAACCGCCTTGCGTTTCCCGCATCGGACGCAGATCCCGAACTCGGCCCGTGCAGCATATCGCAGGGAATCGCGTTCCTTCCTGCTCATTCCGCCACCCAGTAGTTGATGCGGAGCACCTGCCCCGGATACACCTGTCCCTCGCTTTTCACCAGCTCCGGATTCAGCTCCTTGATGCCCTCGATGTACTCCAGGATATACCGCCTGCCGCCCGTGTTCTTCTTCAGATACGCCTCGCCGATGTCCCAAAGGGTGTCCCCCTCCCGCACCGTGTACGTATCTTCTACCAGCTTCTGCGGCCCATCGTAGAACCCTGCGCACATGACGGCCGTGCCGATGAGCGCTGCACAAACAGCCGCCCGCAGCAGGATTGCTTTTTTCTTTGCCTTCGCGAGCGCCTTCTGTTTTGCGTCCTCCATTTCCCTATTTCCCCTTTCCGATAAACTGCTGCTCCCGATTCACCAAATTCCTCGCCACGCCAGGCACTTGAGCGCCAGCCACGTCCCGACCACCGCCATGATCACGCCAAACGCCGCCCCGATCACAAAAACCTTCACGCCTTCCTTCGTCAAAGTGCTCATGATAACGCATCGCACCTCCTTGATCACATTACCCTGCTTTTCTCCGGAATGCCTCGATGTACGCTGTCACGGATGACTGCAGCACCTTCCTACGACATCCCGGCGGTGTCACCTCTTCCAAGGTTCCGTCCGCGATCAGCGCGCCGACCTTGTTGACATTGACGCCAAGGGTTTTCGCTGTCTCCTTGACGGTGAGCAGCCGTTCATCCTTCCCCTCCGTCTTGACCTGCAAGCCGGACATCTGCTGCTTCACGGCAGCTCCCAGCTGCCGATCGAACTCCTTTAGTACCCTCCTGAGGGTTTTCTGCACCTCGTTTTTCACCGCCTTGGCCACCGCCTCCGCAATGACATCATCCAGCGTCTTTGCCATGCGCCCTCACCTCCAAAAATCCACTCCTGCGGCTTGCCTGCAATAAGCCTCAAAACACCAAGTTCACGCCGTCTGCCTCTCCAACTCGTGCATGATGGCCTCGGAAAAGTCCTCGTCCACCTGCTCCCTCGGG
>CALGGN010000227.1 GCA_937915915.1 uncultured Selenomonas sp.
GCTATATCCTGGAGCAGAACAATAAGGACAAGCTCGATGATAAAGGCCTCACGGATGCGGAGTTTGCACAGGTCAAAAATCAGGTGTCCCATGCGTCTTTCTATGATGCCGGTAAGTGGCTGTCCGGGGAGAACGGCAGGGTTTATGTTCATGTTCAGCGTGGGAATGTCCAGCTGCATCTGCTGGTGGTAAATCATGAGCAGATAGCCGGAGGCAAATCTGTTTATGAAGTTATCAACCAGTATCAGGCGTTCAAGAATCCTGACGAAGACATGAGCCGTGACCGCCGTTTTGATGTGTCTTTGCTGATAAATGGCCTCCCCATGATACATATTGAGCTAAAAAATAAGGCGCACTCCTATATGGACGGTTTTCGGCAGATTAAGAAATATATCGGTGAGGGCAAATTTCAAGGCATTTTTTCCAACGTGCAAATGTTCGTAGTCAGCAACAGCGTGGACACGCGCTATTTTGCCGCTGCCAGAGATACGGAGCTGAACAGCAAATTCCTCACCGGCTGGCTGGATAAGGAAAATAATCCCGTGGGTGACTATCTGGAATTTGCCAAGGCTGTACTGAAAATCCCCGAAGCCCATGAAATGGTGTCCAAGTATACGGTACTGGATAATGATAAACAAAGACTGCTTCTGCTGCGCCCTTATCAGGTTCATGCCATTGAGGAAATGCGTAGAGCCTCTAAAAAAGGCGTATCCGGCTATATCTACAGTGCCGAAGCGATTGCCGATTCCGGCTTTGCCGTTCAAATCCCTGACGCGGCAACGAGCAGCGTGCCTGTGAAGGTGACCGCCGTGGAATATGTACCGGACGCATATGAGGCGATCCTACAGGCGGAAGCAGCCGGATTGATTGCTGTTCTGCACTATGACGAAACGTCTGAAAAGATGCGCGAGTGGAACAAAAAGACCATACGGGAAGAATACCTGGCGGCCGCCGAGCATCCGGAATACAGGCATTTTCTGAAGGGCAATTTTCCGCAGATCATAAGGGGCTGACAGATTCCAGATTGTCCATTTCATCCTTTAGGAGGCCAACATGAACAAGAGTACCTATGAATCCCCGCTGAACAGCCGCTATGCCAGCGCGGAGATGCAGTACCTCTTCTCCCCCGACCGCAAGTTCACAACCTGGCGCAGGCTGTGGGTGGCGCTGGCGGAGAGCGAGATGGAGCTGGGCCTGCCCGTGACGCAGGCGCAGGTGGACGAGCTGAAGGCCCACGTCGAGGATATCGACTACGAGAACGCCCGCCGCCACGAGGAGCGGGTGCGCCACGACGTGATGGCCCACGTCCACGCCTACGGCGACGTGTGCCCGAACGCACGGGGCATCATCCACCTGGGCGCGACCAGCTGCTACGTCACCGACAACGCGGACGTGCTGATGCTCCGCGACGCGCTGCTGCTCATTCGCCAGAAACTGGTAGAAGTGCTGCGCAGGCTGCGCAAGTTCGCCTGGGAGTACCGAAGCCTCCCCTGCTTGGGCTACACCCATCTGCAGCCCGCCCAGCTGACGACCGTCGGAAAGCGGGCCACGCTTTGGATGCAGGACCTCACCATGGACTTGGACGAGGTGAACTTTGCCCTCTCCTCCCTGAAGCTCTTGGGCAACCGCGGCGCGACGGGCACCCAAGTTTCGTTCATGGAGCTGTTTGAGGGCGACGGTGCGAAGGTGGACGAGCTGGAAAAGCGCATCGCCGAGAAGATGGGCATGCGGGCCGTGTTCGACGTTTCCGGCCAGACCTACCCCCGCAAGCTGGATTCCCGGGTGCTGGGCGCGCTCAGCGGCATCGCCCAGAGCGCCTACAAGTTCGCCCAGGACCTCAGGCTGCTGCAATCCTTCCGGGAAGTGGAGGAGCCCTTCGAGAAGAACCAGATCGGCTCCTCGGCCATGGCCTACAAGCGCAACCCGATGAGAAGCGAGCGCATCTGCGCCCTGTCGCGGCACGTGATGGCCCTCACCCAGGACGCCGCCATGACCGCCGCCACCCAGTGGTTCGAGCGCACGCTGGACGATTCCGCGAACCGCCGTCTGTCCCTGCCGGAGGCCTTCCTGGCCACCGACGCGGTGCTGGAGCTCTAC
>CALGGN010000228.1 GCA_937915915.1 uncultured Selenomonas sp.
CCTCGCCGGAGGGAATGACATGCTTCGGATCCTTCGGATCGGTCCAGCTAGGATTCACATCCTTGGACTTGATCTCGAAATATCCTGTGGGCGTTGGCGTCGATACCGTGCCCGGCCCGATCGGATAAAGGCGTATGCGCTCGCTGCCCTCATAAAGCGCCAGAGAAGGAATCGCCAGATTGATGACGATTTTTCTGCTCTCCAATGCCGCCTTCTGTTTTTCTGCCTCATCCTGCTTGGAGACAGGTTTCGCCGTCGGGACAGTTTCAGTGGGCAACGCCTCGACAGGCGCGGCATGCTGAGACTCCGCTGTGTTTTCAGCCGAACCGGGTGCCTCCGAGCTTGCCGACACATCCACGCCGGGATCCGTCAAAGGCGGACGGAACGGACTGCCGGTCCTCAGTTCTTCATCCGCCTGGCGCATGGCCTCCCGTTCCTGCTCCGTGACAGGAACGGACTTCGACCTGTCCAGCGCTTCCGGCGCTGCCTCCGCCGGCTGCATCAAAAAAACAGCCATTGCCAAGCATCCCGCTAACATTTTTTTCCACATAATCGGACAGCTCTTTTCTCATAGAAGATAAACAATGAATCCAAAACATCCATTCGACAGATATCACACACTTCCCTACATAGTATCATTTACACCGAAAAAAAACAACAGCCCTCAAAAATCTTCCATGGAAAATTCCCGGGGCTGTCATTGCCGTTCCATCAAAAGTTCATTCTATTCCTTGCTGCTCTCGATGACCTTTTCCGCCAGTTTCTCCGGCAGCACTTCATAATGCGAAAACTTCAGTGCGTAAGAGCCTCTCCCCTGTGTCTGGGAGCGCAGTTCTGTCGCATATTTGAAGAGTTCGGCCTCTGGAATCAGCGCCTTGATTTCGCTCATATCCTTCTCATTGCTTTCCACGCCAAGGATTTTCGCGCGCTTGCCGTTGAGCCGTCCCATCACATCGCCCATGTAGTACTCCGGCGTGATGACGGAAATCTCGTCAATGGGTTCCAAAAGCTGCGGATCCGCCTGCATAACGCCCTTGCGGATGGCAATGGCCGTCGCGGTCTTGAAGGCCGCCTCCGAAGAATCCACGGTATGATAGGAACCATCATAGAGGTTCACTCGCACATCTACGACAGGGTAGCCCGCCAGGACACCCGCCGCCAATGTCTCCTCCGTGCCCTTCTCCACAGCGGGGATATACTGCCTTGGCACGCTTCCGCCAAAGATGCTCTCCGTGAACACGTTGCCCTCGCCCGCTTTCTGCGGTCCGATCTCCAGCCATACATGGCCATACTGCCCATGTCCGCCGCTCTGCTTCTTGTGCTTGCCCTCGACACGGACCGTCTTGCGGATGGTCTCGCGATAGGCAATGCGCGGCGCATCCAGCTTCATCTTCACGCCGAACTTGCGCTCCAGCTTGTCGCCCAGAATCTCCAGATGCACTTCCCCAATGCCATAGAGCACGGTTTCCCGCGTTTCCTTGTTCTTTTTCAGCAGGATCGTCGGATCCTCATCCTGCTGCTTCATGATCGAACTGAAAACCTTGTCCTCTTCGCCTTTTTTGACGGAAGCAACGGCCATGGCAAGCATCGGTTCCGGATAGCTGATCTTCTCATAGCAAATTGGGGCACTCTTGTCGCAAAGCGTGTCGCCCGTCTTTGCCACCTGCAGCTTCGCCGTCACCACGATATCCCCCGCATAGGCAAAATTGAGGCTGGACTGCTTCTTCCCCTGCATGGTGAAGATGCTGCCGATGCGCTCCGCCCCATCCCCGTTTGCAAGTTGATAGGAGGTATCCCCCTTCATCGTGCCGGACAGGATGCGCAGGTAGGAAAGCCTTCCCACGAAGGGATCCACAACCGTCTTGAAAATCTGCGCGGAGAACGGGTCCTCGGTCTTGCGCTCCAGAAGATCTCCGCTGGCAGGATCGACACCGATGGACACTTTGAAATAAGGTGAGGGAAGATATTCCACGACACCGTTCATGAGCTGCTTGACGCCGATATTCTGCAACGCCGATCCGCAGAACACCGGGAATATCTTTCCGGCCTGGATGCCCTCGATCATGGCTGCCGCGACCTCTACCTCCGTGATCTCCGCACCCTCAATGTACTTTTCCAGCAGTTCATTGTTGAATTCAGCGACCGCCTCAATGAGCTTCTGGCGGGCTTCCTCCACCTCGCCCTTGATATATTCCGGGATTTCCGCCGTCAAGGAATCCTCATCATGGGTCACGATCTTCATATGAAGCGCCAAGAGATTCACCACCCCTTGGAATGCCGCCTCCTTGCCGATGGGGATCTGGACGGGAACAACCCCGTTCCCGAATCTCACGCGCAGCTCCTCCACCACGCTGTCAAAATCCGCATGCTCACGATCCATCTTATTGATGAAGAATGCCCGCGGCAGGGACAGTTCCTCGCTCAGCTTCCACGCCTTCTCTGTCTCCACCTCGATGCCGGCGGTCGCCGATATGATGAT
>CALGGN010000229.1 GCA_937915915.1 uncultured Selenomonas sp.
CGAGTCCTGCTCGGGGAGCCATTTTTAAGAAATACCTCTGGGGTTGATTGGGGTATAGCCAAGTCGGTTAAGGCACGGGACTTTGACTCCCGCATCCGCTGGTTCGAGTCCAGCTACCCCAGCCAGATAATGGTTCACTAGCTCAGTTGGCAGAGCACCTGACTTTTAATCAGGGTGTCCCGGGTTCGAATCCCGGGTGAGCCACCAACTTGCCTCGGTAGCTCAGTTGGTAGAGCAGGGGACTGAAAATCCCCGTGTCAGTGGTTCGATTCCGCTCTGAGGCACCATGCAGAATGATACAGCCCGCAGGCTTTGCGGGCTGTTTGCGTATGACAGGGAAGGAAGATGGTATGGAACAGTTGTCGCAGGTATTTCTGGAATTCATCGCGAATTGGGGCTATGTGGCGGTGGCGATGCTCATGGCCATGGAAAACGCTTGCATCCCGATTCCGAGCGAATTGATTTTGGGCTTCGCGGGCTATCTGATCTTTGCGGACCAGATGAGCTTCGGCGGGGCGCTGACAGCGGGGATGATCGGCGGCATGCTCGGCTCCGTCTTTGCGTGGTGGGTAGGACACGCGAAGGGGCGCCGCTTTGTGGATCGGTATGGGAAGTATTTCTTCATCAAGAAATCCCATGTGGATATGGCGCAGGACTGGTTTGACAAGTATGGTCTCAAGGCGGTCTTTTTCAGCCGCATGCTGCCTGTGATCCGCACGTTCATTTCCCTGCCTGCAGGCTTCGCGCATGTGAGCCTCAAGCCGTTCCTCTTTTATACGTTCATCGGCTCCCTGCCGTGGACGGCGCTGATCCTCTGGGCAGGCATGATGCTCGGCGAGGGCTGGAAACTGCTCACCGAGATCGGGCACGAGGCCAGCATTGTTTTCGTCGTCGTCTGTGCCGTCGTGATCCTGGTCTTATACCTGCGACATCAGAAAAAGAAGCGCGTGAAATAGAAAATGCGCCCTTGCGGTTTTTGTGGACTGCAAGGGCGTATTTTTAGGCAAAATACTGGTAGTACAATTCGATAAAGAACAGCGCGGCGGCGAGGCCGATGGAGACAAAGCTGGCCCGTTCGATCAGGATCCGCTTGGTCTCCGTGAATTCCCTGTGGCGGCGCGCGTAGGTGAGGGAGAGGGAAATCGTGAGCAGGAGATACATCACGCGGTTTATGGCGTCGAAGGACTCCCAGCCGATGAACAGGATGAAGATGGTGAAGCAGATAATGCCGATCAGCAGGAAATCCTTGCCGATTTTTTCCTTCGGCTTGTCCGGTTCCTTCTGCTTCGGATGGATTTTATGCTGAAGTTTTCTGTATTGCTTTGCCATAGAAATCACCATGCTTTCCTTATGATTGAAGAAACAATGATTTTCTGATACAATGAAGTGAGTGGCTTGCGTGTCGGTCCTCCCTTAGGGAGGTGATAGACATGACGTTGTATGAGAAGCTTTCACTTGTGATAGCAGCTCTTGCGCTGAGTGTATCTGTCATAGCGCTGTTTCTGAAATAGAAAAAGCCTCCTAGCCTTTGCCAGAAAGCTCTTCCCACACTCTTGCAGTTTTGGGGAGGCTGACGGTTGCAACGCAAGCCACTCCTTTCTTCATATTTTAGCATACCATCGATGCTTTTTCAAGCCCGCGTCCTACCCCCAAATTTATTTCTCACCCGGATCCTTAAGTTTTTTCCGATTTTCTCCGATATATGGGACAGAGGAAAGGGGCGGCTTTTATGAGTGGGAACTACATTTATTCCAGCAGCAGCTATGGATTGGGGACGATTTCGAGCGCGGTACCGCAGTGGCAGAAGACCGGGGGCAGCTCTGCGGCGGATGCGTCTGTGTCCTCCTATCACGATATCCTGAAGCTCTTGCAGCAGGCGAACGCCGGCGCTGCGGAGGAGGGGAAAGTATCCGCGAAGGATATGAGCATGAGCCAGTACAAGGCGTATATCACGGAAAAAATCAGCAATATCTCCTTTGACGAGACGCGCCCGAACGACGAGGAATTCATCCAGATCACCGATGCGGGCTGGGAAGCCATGAAAAATGACGCGGGCTATGAGAGCTGGGTGCTCGACAAAATCCGGCAGACCCGCTCGACGAGCGATGGGTATTACCGTTTGGGCGGCAGCGGCTCCTACACCATGGAATCTTTTGGCGCGACGCGGGAAGATTACAAAGTGCAGAGCTGGAGCAAGAATCTCAGCGATGCGTATGACCGCATGCAGCTTCAGCAGACCGCAGGGGATGCTTTCTGGATGAGCATCGGCGCGACGAAGAAGCAGAAGCAGAAGCAGAAGCTGGCGAGCCGCTTTCAGGAACAGCAGCTGGAGATTCTGCAGGGCAATATGCGCAATGCGCTCCTGGAGGAACTGAATGCAAAAGCTTCCTATTCGGCGCTGCTGCAGCAGAAAATGGACAGTTTGAAGGAAGACCTGAAGGCGATGGAGGCGCGCAGGGAGGAACTGGAGGAAATCGAGAAGACCCACGAGGAACTGACGGGGAAAGCGACGGGAGAGGATGCCGCGGCGCAGCAGCCTGTGGTCGAGACCATCAAGCGCATCATGCCGGATGGGACGATTCGCGTGACAAAGATGGAGAACGGGCAAGTGACGGAGCAATATGAGAAAAAGCCCAATATGATGGCGATTCCCGATGCGACGGTGCCAAAATCCATAGACGGCGTGGAAGTGCCGTCATCCCAAAGAGTGAAATGGGTGCCTCACTACAATGTGTTCGATATGATGTAAAATTTCCGGCAGCAGCATAGATGTAACAATCTATGCTGCTTAAATTTTGTCGTCGAAAAGGATTTTCAGCATTTTGGGCGAATAAAACAATAGGTTTATGTATTCCTGCATAGCGGGAATTGCACGATGGAGGTGGCATCTGTTGGGGAAGAAACTACTGGCCTGCTTCTTGACGATAACGTTTTCTGTTCTGATGGCACAGGCCTGTCTCGCGAAATCTGCCTTTCTGGTCAAGGAGGGCATGCGCGGGGCACAGGTGCGGGAGGTGCAGGAGCTGCTGATTTCCAAGGGGTTCCTGCAAGGAGAAGCGGATGGTGTCTGCGGCGCTGCGACCGTGGCGGCCATCAGGAAATTCCAGGAGCAGGCAGGCTTGGAGCCGGACGGTATCTGCGGGGATGAAACCTATGCGATACTGGGCGGACACATGTCAGGGGGATCGAATTTCTCTGCAGAGGCAGCTTCGGGAGCGCTGAAGCCCGGCATGAAGGGAGACCGTGTGCGGTCCATGCAGGAGCTGCTGCTGAAGCATGGCTATCTGCTTGCTCAGCCGGATGGCACATATGGCCCCAGAACAGAAGAGGCTGTGCGGAAATTCCAGCAGGATGTAGGGCTGGCTGTCGACGGCATCTGCGGAGCGGAAACGCTTTCCCGGCTGGAAAATCGTGACAGCAGCGCCGGCAACGCGCATGAGCATTCGGCCTATGCGGCAACGGGAACGGTGCTCAAGCCGGGAATGCACGGGGATGGCGTAACGCTGGTGCAGCAGTATTTGATCGATCTCGGGTATCTGAACGATGCGGCGGACGGGCTTTACGGGCCGAAAACCGTAGCGGCAGTGAAACGTTTTCAGGCAGATAATGGGCTTGTGGCGGATGGCGTCTGTGGCAGCGCGACCTATGCTGCCTTGCAGGTGAGCCCAAAGACCACGGAGGCAGCGGCTCCGCCTCAAACGACGACGGCTCCGGAAGGAGGCCGTGTGGTCTATGTGGAGGCGTCGGCCTACAGTCCCATGGATCCCGGCATGAATCTTCATACGGCGACCGGGAAATTCCTGCGGCGCGGTATCATTGCGGTGGATCCTTCCTTTATCCCCCTTGGGACGCGCGTGTTCATCCCCGGATACGGGGACGCCACGGCGGATGATATCGGCTATGCGATCAAAGGGAATCGCATTGACATCGCCTTTGACACCCATGAGGAGGCATTGCTCTTCGGGCGTCGGTCCTTGGAGATCTATATCTATGACTAGTGCACTGGCACATTGATATTTGAACAATCTGCACTGTCTATGCCGCCACC
>CALGGN010000230.1 GCA_937915915.1 uncultured Selenomonas sp.
AAACTCGACGTAGCTCTGCTACGACTTCGTTTTTTCTTCCTTGTCTTGACGAATTTATTCTACGCGGATCTTTAAAATTTATTTCTTATCAGTTCCTTGTGAACTCCGCATACCTCTCACCTTATTCTACAACGGATACATGGGAGTTGCAAGAAAAAGATAGCTTTATAGCAAGCTTTCCTGATAATCCTTCGGATATGGCACGCCCATATGAGCATAGCCTGCCATGGTCACGACGCGGCCCCTTGGAGTACGGTTCAGGAAGCCCAGTTGGATAAGATACGGCTCATAGACATCCTCGATGGTGTCCGTTGTCTCGCTGATGGCTGCTGCAAGGGTGTCCAGCCCCACGGGACCGCCCGCGAATTTTTTTATCATCGTGTCCAGCATGCGGCGGTCCGTATGGTCAAGACCCGCCTTGTCCACCTCAAGCTGCAGCAGCGCATTGTCCGCCAATGCGTCCGTGATCACGCCCGTGCCTTCGATCTGGGCGAAATCCCGCACCCGCTTCAAGAGGCGGTTCGCGATGCGCGGTGTGCCACGGGAGCGCCTTGCGATCTCCAAGGCACCCTGCTCTTCAATGGGAATCTCCAGAATCTCAGCCTGCGTGACCGCTTCCGGCGTATAATACTCCAAGCGCGATATCACCCCGAAGCGGTCACGCAGGGGCGGCGCGAGCGCCCCCGCCTTTGTCGTGGCTCCGATCAGCGTGAACGGCGCAATGTCCAAACGGATGGAACGCGCGCTCGGCCCCTTTCCGATGATGATGTCCAGCGCATAGTCCTCCATCGCGGAGTAAAGCACTTCCTCCACGCTGCGGGACAGCCGATGGATCTCATCGATGAAGAGCACATCCCTATCCTGCAAATTCGTCAAAAGCGCCGCCAAGTCTCCCGACCGCTCAATCGCAGGCCCCGAAGTCTGCCGGAAATTCACGCCCAGCTCATTCGCAATGATCCCCGCCAGCGTCGTCTTCCCCAATCCCGGAGGGCCGTAGAGCAGCACATGATCCAAGGCCTCTCCGCGGGAAAGGGCGGCCCGCACAAAAATCGAAAGATTCTCCTTCACCTTGTCCTGTCCGATATATTCCAAAAGCTTCCGGGGACGCAGGCTATACTGCCAGTCGTCTCCCCGCTGCTCATCCATCGCAACGATGCGTCCCTCATTCAACTCTTCAAAACTTTCCAGTGTCCTTCCTTCTCCCCGCTCTAAAATTTATTGAGTTCCTTCAAAGCAAACTTGATGGCTGCTTCCACCGAATCGCAGTTCACAGCCTTCTTCAGCGCCGGCGCGATCTCCGCCTGTGTATATCCCAGCGCCGCGAGTGCCGCACCGGCTTCGGACATCATATCATCGCCCACCTGCTCCGAACCGTCGAACTCCGCTTCCGAAACCGCCTCCATGCTCTCCGGCACAGAGACCTTGTCCTTCAGCTCCAGAATGATGCGCTCCGCGGATTTTTTCCCGATCCCCGGCAGTTTCGTCAGCACCGTGCTCTTTTTCTGCCGGATGGCAATGGCAAGCTGCTCCACCGTGATTGCGGACAATATCCCAAGCGCCACCTTCGGCCCGATCCCGCTCACCGAAATCAAAAGCTGGAAGGTATCGTACTCCTCCGAAGTATGGAAGCCATACAGGAGAATCGCATCCTCCCGCACCGCCGTGTGGATGAACAGCTCCGCATCCTCCCCCATACGCAGTTTGCTCCGCGTCATGCCTCCGACGAATACCCGATACCCCACGCCATGCACATCCAGCAGACAGCAGTCTGCATAAAGCTTCGCGACCTTCCCTCGCAAATACCCGATCATACACGTTCCTCTTCGTACTCTGTCTTAGATACTAAACAGGTTCTTACTTTCCGGTTCTGCCCCGCTTGGTCACAGGTATGCCCTGTTCGCAAAGCGGGCAATGATCCGGCTCATAGGTCTCTACTTCCATGTGAAGAAGCGCAGTGCTTGGGACATCTCCGAAATCCGCCTTGCCGCCGCTCCTGTCCACCAGCATGCTGACTGCCACGGGAATGGCGCCCTGCGCCCTGACCACCTCGATCACTTCCTTGATGGAACCGCCTGTGGTCACAATATCCTCTACGATGAGCACACGCTCGCCCTCATGCAGGGAAAACCCGCGGCGAAAGGTCATCTTTCCGTTCTCGCGTTCGGTAAAGATGGCCCGTGTTCCCAGGGCCTTTCCTGTCTCATGTGCCAGCAGGACGCCGCCGGTCACAGGACCCACAACCGTTTCAATGTCCGCGTCCTTGAATTTTTCCGCCATCGCTTCGCAGAGCTGCTGCGTATACTCCGGATGCTGCAATACATTGAATTTCTCCACATAGTGCGGGCTGTGAAGCCCTGATGTCAGAAGAAAATGCCCATCCATGATGGCATTGGTCTTTACCAGTATCTCACGTACTTCTTGCTCGGTCATTTATTTTACCCTCCCCATTTCTTCCCCGATGGAAAGCGCCGCCGCCCGTGGATTCTCTGCTGCGCGGATGGGACGTCCCACCACAAGATGCGTCGCCCCTGCCAGAAGAGCGGCCTCCGGCGTCGCAATACGGCTTTGGTCATCTGCGGATGCATTGGCGGGACGGATGCCCGGCGTCACGATGAGGAAATCCGAGCCACACGATTCTTTGATCAGCCCTGCTTCCTGCGGGGAAGCTACAACGCCATCCAGTCCCGCTTTTTTGGCAAGCATGGCAAGCCGTACCACCTGTCCCTTGATATTGGCGGTCTGTCCCATTCCTTCCCATTCTTCCTGACTGATGCTGGTCAAGACCGTGATGGCAATCAGCTTCGGACAGGGAATCCCCCTCTAGATCGGAAGAGCGTCGTGTAGGGAAAGAGTGTAGATCT
>CALGGN010000231.1 GCA_937915915.1 uncultured Selenomonas sp.
ATTCTGCCACCGCAGTTTGAGTGCCCAGTTCCAATGCTCGCCAAAGGCCCGTGTCCACAGATTGTAGGCCTGCTCCTCAGCCCCCTGTACCCGGAACTTGGGCAGACCGGCAAAAATCTGCTGCACCATGCCCGCTGATTTATTGCCCGCCTCAATGATTTTCCGCTGGTAAAACAGAACCCGTCTCAATACGATGGCCACAAAGCCGGTGTAGACAATCCACACCGCGACAGCCGCTGCGGTAAGCTTCAGACTGTAGTAGCACATAAGAAAGATGCTCCAAAAGGAGAAGACAAAGCTCAAAATCGAGCCGACAAACTCGCCGGAGGCCAAATTCTTGGCGATGCCGATACCGCCCATACGGCTGGCCAGCTCACCCACGGTAAAGCGGCGGAAGAACTTCGTGGGCAGACTCATCAGCCTGCCCCACATGGCCGCCTCAGCGGACACCTCAATGCGAGTGGATATGCGCATGACGGCAATCGAGCGCACAATGCCCAAGGCCGCCGTGGTAAAGCCGGTGACCATGAGCGCCTGGGTGACGGTCGCCAGTCCCTGCCGATCCAATATGGGGATAATATCCTGAAATATGGTTTCCGTGATGATCGGTGTAGCCAAAGGAATGAGTCCGGCAAAGAGACTGCAGATGATAATCGTACGATAATCTGCGGACCAGCACTGACGAAACATGAATTTCACCAAATCCCACAGCTTCAATGCTCTGGTGGGAAAACCCGCATAGCATTGAAAGGCATCCTTGGCAATGTGCTTTGCCATCGTCTCCGTGAGTTCCATGCCCTCCTGATGCCTGGCATTGATGATACGATAACGGCCCGGTTCCTGAGGAATCATCGCCGAAATCTCCTTGTTTCCCGTCCCCGCCGGGCTGTAAAACCCCACGAAAACACCGGCATCATGTTTATACCAGTCATCCGTCAAGGTTGTCAGGCGCATCTGCATATTGCCCTTTTGCATCAGCCGTCTCAGCAGGGTCACTTCATCCATCTTCCGGCTCATTTGGGCATCCAGACTGATGGAATCACTGGGCATATGCAAGGCTTCGGCAATCTGACGCACCACAAAGGTAGCATCCTGCACCATCCCGCTGTCATTGCCATGTTCATTGTAGCCATAATACAGGGGTTCTTCGTCCAACAGACTGCGAATGCCATTTTCCACCAGCATCGTCTTGGCGTATTCCCGCAGCTTGATCCGGCGCTGGAGGAGTTTGTCCCGTGCGCCCAATCTGGCTCCCAGCAGCATGGATAAAATCACTTCATTATTCTCGAAGGCTGCCTTGAGCTCTGCCGGGCTTTGTTCCTTGACCAACATATGCGGACCGCGCCAGAGCTGCAGGACATCATCCCCCTTATCCGCCAGCAGCTTTACCCAGGAAAGCTGCACCATCCCGGAAAACCAGCCCTGCATGAGGCGGCGGAGGCTTTCCGTATCCACCTTGTCCCAAGGCGCAAGCTCCAGCTCCGCATCCTCTAAGGCATAGATCTGCATGTTGATTTCCCCGAATTCGTCCATAGCGGGAAAGACAGCTTCCTTCGGCCCTTTTTCGCCAAGATAACATTGGTGGAAAGAGATTTCCTCACTTTTTTGCGTTGTTGCATATATTTCGATCCGCCCGGACAATACAATGGCCAGACATGTATCATCCTCCAGCAGAAAGCGTTCCCCTGCAAAGAGTTTTATGCTCATAATCATTCCACGCTTTCCATTTCCTCATGTTCCCGTTCTTCGATCAAGCGGCGATAGGGCCCATCATGCTGTACCATCGTCCGATGGTTCCCCCGCTCCACGATTTTGCCTCGGTCCATGACGATGATCTCATCACAATCCCGAATGGTAGACAAACGATGAGCCACCACAAGACAAGTACAGCCCCGATGGCGGATGTTATCCAATACCTTTTTTTCCGTAATCGGATCCAAGGCGCTGGTAGCCTCATCCAGCACCAGAATTGCCGGATTGATGGCCAGTGCCCGGGCAATTTCCAGCCGCTGCCGCTGCCCGCCGGAAAAATTCATGCCTCCCTCCTGGATCGGGTAATCATACCCGCATTCCAGCTTCATGATGTCATCATGGATGCAGGCATCCTTGGCAGCCTCCACAATATCGGCCCGGCCTACGGTACGGTCAAACAGGGAAATATTTTCCGCCACGGTGCCGCCGATCAGGAATATGTCCTGATCCACCGCTGCCAATGTATTGACAATGACATTGCGGGGGATGTTCCGCCGGGCTATACCGTCAAAGAGCACTTCTCCGTTCCATTCTTCATACAAACCGGTCACGATTTTGGCCAGCGTACTCTTGCCGCTTCCCGATGCCCCAACCACGGCGACCCACTGTCCCGGACGGGCGTGCAGGTCAAAATGTTCCAGCAGCGGTTTTTCCAAGGGACTGTAGCCAAAGCGCACATCCCGCAAACGCAAATCCCCCATGAGATTGCGAAAACCTTGATCCTGCCGAGCTTCCGCCTCCTTGGAGGGAAAGTTGAGGCTGTCCACCTCATAGGCACGCACATCATTGAGCCTTTGCATCTGCATTTCGGTCGTCTGCAGGGTGCTGCCCAGCCCCACCAAAGCATTGACCGGCGCCTGAAAGTTGCCCATGAGGCTCTGGAAGGCAAT
>CALGGN010000232.1 GCA_937915915.1 uncultured Selenomonas sp.
GCATGAGCGCTATCACCGCCCTGACAGCGCAAAACACCACCGGAGTAACCGCCGTCATGCAGTCCCCGCCGGATTTTCTCGCTGCCCAATTGGACAGCGTATTTACGGATATTTTTCCCGATGCCATAAAGACCGGCATGGTATTCGACCGCGAGCTGATCGAAATCATCACGGACAGGCTTACACATTATCATGCCCAAAATATCGTGGTCGACCCGGTCATGGTCGCCACCAGCGGAGCCAAACTGCTGAACGAAAATGCCATCTCGACTGTGAGGGAAAAACTCCTGCCGCTGGCCACAGTGATCACGCCCAATCTCATGGAGGCAGAAGTTCTGGCGAACATGGAAATCAGCAGCCATGAAACTATGATAACGGCCGCCCAAAAACTTTACGAATCCTATGGCTGCAATGTGCTCTGCAAGGGCGGTCATCGCTTGCAGGATGCTGACGATTTGCTCTATACCGCTGACGGCGCTCTTTGGCTGAAGGGCAATCATATCGATAATCCCAATACCCACGGCACCGGCTGCACGCTTTCCTCTGCCGTTGCCAGCCATCTGGCCAAGGGGGAAACACTGCCTGCTGCTGTAAAGAAGGCAAAAGACTACATCACCGGCGCCCTCAAAGCTCACCTTGATTTGGGCCACGGCGCGGGGCCTCTGCATCATGGCTGGAACCTAACATTTTAAACCATTTTCGTACCAAACGGCAAGCTCCATCATAACCTCAATCCACGCCCTTCAAACGGAAGGCGGCTGCGGATCACCATCATTCAATTTGGATTCCTGATCGGAACTGTATCGCCTCCCCGATGTGTTTGTCAGCGATGATATCGGATTTGTCCAAATCCGCAATCGTGCGGCTCACCTTGATCATCCGATCATAGGACCGCGCTGACAGGTGCAGCTGATTGAAAATCTGCTCCAATACGGATTGCGCGGATTTCGTCATGGGGCAGAATTTCCGGATTTGGGCATGATTCATTTGTGCGTTGGAAAAAATATGGCAGCGCCGGAATCGTTCCAACTGGAGTTCCCGCGCAGCGACGACACGTTTCCGTATCTCAGCCGAGGATTCTGCTTTTTGGGCGGAGCTTAAATCCTTGTATTCCACTCTCGCCACATGCACATGAATATCAATGCGGTCCAGAAGAGGCCCTGAAATCTTTCTCGTATAGCGCTTGATCTCATTCGGTGTGCATTCACAGATGTGGTCCGGATCTCCGTGCCAACCGCATGGGCATGGATTCATGCTGCAAATCAGGATGATGCTGGAAGGGAAAGTCAAGGTGGCATTGACGCGGGAAACCGTGATTTTCCTGTCTTCCAAAGGTTCGCGAAGCACTTCCAGCGTGGTTTTCCCAAACTCTGGCAGTTCGTCTAGAAACAGGATCCCGTGATGGCTCAGTGTCACCTCACCCGGTCGCGGGATGCTGCCGCCACCGATCATGGCAGTGGTCGATATCGTGTGGTGCGGGCTGCGGAAAGGGCGCTGCTTCATCAATCCGCCATGCTGCGGCAGCATGCCCGCAATGCTGTAAATCTTCGTGACCTCCAGCGCTTCTTCCCGTGTCAGCTCCGGCAGAATGGAGCTCATGCGCCTGGCCAGCATCGTCTTGCCCGAGCCGGGAACTCCCGCCATAAGTACATTGTGTCCGCCCGCAGCGGCGATTTCCAAGGCACGTTTTGCCAGAAACTGCCCCTGCACATCTGCAAAATCATCCGTGAATTCCGGCTTCTCATCCTCTGCTGTCATCACGGGTTCTGCCGGCCGCAGAAGCTGTTTTCCCAACAGGCCGTCCACAAGCTCTGAGAGGGTGTCTACGGCGTATACTTCGATGCCGTCCACCAGCAGCGCCTCATTCGCATTCCCGGATGCCACAAAAATTTTTCGGAAGCCCATCTGCCTTGCGTTCACCGTCATGGGGAGAATGCCACGGATGCTTCTGAGCTTTCCTTCCAACGATAATTCCGCGGCGAACAGCGCATGTTCCATGCGTTCTTCTGCCACAATCCCATAGGCAGCCAGCAGCCCCATGGCAATGGGGAGATCGAGACCCGAGCTGTCCTTCCGTACATCCGCCGGAGCCAGATTGATAGTGACCTTCTCCTGCTTCAACGCTATTCCCGCATTCTTGATCGCGGTCCTGACTCTCTCCTTCGATTCACGGACCGCGGTATCCGGCAGCCCAACGATATCAAAGGCGGGCAGGCCGTTCGCACAGTCCACCTCGACGGTGATGAGCAGACCGTCTACCCCCATCGTCGTTGCTCCATAGGTTTTCGCATACATAAATCTTCCTCCCGGTTCAAACTTCAAACGCCCCTTGGATATGACGCACTTCCCATGTCCTTTCAGGGCGCACATAGACCTCTATTACGTCAAAGCGGCAGGGACATCCCTCCAGATGCCTCTGCCGCAAGAAAAACTGCGCTGTCTTTATGATTTTTTGCTGCTTGAAAAAATTCACAGATTCCGCAGGAAATCCGCAATGCAGGCTTTTTCTCGTCTTAACCTCCACAAAGACGATGACATCCTGCTTCATGGCTATGATATCCAGCTCCCCGATTCGGACGCGGTAATTCTGTTCGCAAATCCTGTATCCGCGGGAACTGAGGTATTTTGCGGCAAGCGCTTCACCTCGCATGCCAAGCGTTTTGGTACTTTGGGACATGGATGGAATCTCCTTTAAAAGTTTTTTCTATGTAGAATTATATCCTGCATAGAAAGACATTTCAAGAAGAATAATAAAAACATAGCAGAAATGTCCTCTTCAAAAGGACGATGTACAAATCATGCACTGCCTGACAGGACGCATGTTTTGTTTCCATAGACGGGAAGGCACTGCGATATTGTCGGATGCAAATTCATCACATCAGAGGACCACAAGCCTTGTGAAGTATTTCCCCGTAATGCCTATGAAAGCATTGTCCCTGACAATTTCAGCCAGCGACTTGATTTCATTTTCGCAGTCCATATGCCGCCCCCACTCTTGCGCTGCGCTTCATCCATACATATCAGCAAGATTGTGCATTACATATCCCATGATGGCTGCCATAGCAGCCGCATCTGTGATGAGCGGCACCATACCCCAGTAATAGGCAGACTGCTCATCAATCTCATAGTAGAGCAGATAGGCGACAAGCCCAAGTATTGTAGCGCCTATGATGATTACCGCAGGAATCGTGTACGCTTGCAGAAAATCCGCCGCATATAAAGCATGGACAACCGCTGTCTCCATCACTGCCCACAAGACAATCAGCAGCAATTCTGATGTGGGCTTCCGTCCAAGAAGCCCCGCCGTGACACCAAGCAGCAGGAGATATGCGACAGCTCCTACCATTAGAATCCATTTCACATCATTAGTGTCATTCGGGAGCTGCATGCCACGAATGCCATACGCATTGCAAAGAATCCCTGCAGCCGCGAATCCGACGGTCAAAAGGAGCAGACACCCTGCCCTTCCGCTGACAGCAGAGACGGTTTCTCCCGGACGAAAAGCAATGCTCCACCATGCCAGATAGAACAGGCAACAGAGCACCATGATGCCGTGACCTGCGCCAATCATGCGCATAGGAGCGGGAATTCCCTGAAACATCGGCATACACTTCCTTCTCACTTATGAAAGAAATGAACGAGCAGACTGAGAATTATGCTTACGATGATGCAGGAGACAACAGGAAAGTGGAACGAGCCGTGAGTTCCTTCCCAATGAATATCTCCCGGCAGCCTGCCCAGCGGCTCCATGATTTCCCAAACAGGCAAATGGCGCTCACTCTTTGCTTCCATCCGCGTTTTCGTTCTCTTCTATCAAAATTTCATCGCATAAGCCTATGCAATCATCACAGATATTTCAGCAACTGCTCTTCCCCAGCTTGGGATGCTTTGTCTGCTTCAATGCCCTCACCCTTATAAGCCGTATGGCTTCCTTGAGATCGACATCCGACCTGTCGCCATCATTTTCGTAGACGAGCAGGGGACTTGCTGCGCCGATCTCGCTTCCCGGCATGTAGACATATTCCCTGGTTTCGCTGTCACCAAAAATAACCCCTGCCCTCAATTCCGACTCGATTATCATCTGGGGCTTCACCTCCAATATCCTCGTTTCATCTTCGGCTGACACCTATGCAATGCACCCAAATTATATTGTGACTTGCCATCTTTGCGTCCTTTGAAAATTTTCAATTCTCTTCGTTCCATTTAGCGAACTTCTTTTGAAAAGGATTCTTGTCCGGAAGGAAGCTCCACGTATATCTTAACGCGAGGCATGTGGGGAAAAATCAGTTCGATAATGGACAGCTTCACCCCCGGCATGGCCGCCTTTACAATAGGAATCATCACAGCCAATTCATTACATCAGGTATCAACGGACTACACACATGCCGGATGCTGCCCAAGCTGATCTCCAGCCCGTCCATCATGGTCAGCTTCCCCTCCACGGTGTCAACTTTCTTAATCCTGCCGCTTATCGTATGATATGTACCGCCTGATTTTTTTCTGTCCTCGACAAAATACTCTACGCTTACCGGCGGGTGTTTTTCCAGCAGAAGGACCTGCCGGAAAATCTCATTCATGAGTTCCTTTTTGTCCTCCGTCAGCTCAGTCTTCGCATCTGTCAGTCTTGCTGTCTCTGCGGCAAGCGCCTCATACCCTGTCAACGCCGCAAAGGGCGCGAACTGCGCAGCCCTTTTTTCCAATGACATAGGCTTATGACGTGTGGAAACTGGGCGGTCAAAAGTGATAATGTCATCATATTTCATGATATTCCCCTCTACGCTCTGTGTCCTCCCACTTGGCCGTTGCGCTCTCTGGCAGTGGCTCCCGGCAGAAGGTTCATGCCTTTCAGCATGGCGTTCTTGCCGTATTTATCTTTTATGGCCAGTACGGTTTTCTGCAGGGCTTTCTCTTTCCTCCGCGCCGCCTCCTTACGAGCCTTTTCAGCTTCATATCCTGCCACATCCGCGAAAAGATCGATTTCGACAGGTTCTTCCTGCACCTTCAAGAGTTCTCCCTCGCTCAGAATGTTGGCAGCCGTGACGGTCAATCGACGCACCAAAAGGCTCTTGTCTGCAATCCTGTCATAAAGAATCCTCATGGCCTCCATAATGGCCATCGTTGACGAGGTAGGTTCCTCCAGATTGATAGAGCCATGAGCCGGGGCCGGCACTTTGCGTCCATAATGATCGGTGACAACTTTCCCCTTATACAGCATAGCCCTGCTGCCTTTAAGATTGTCGATGTCATAGCCGATATCAAGCACAAGCTGAGGCGCAACATACCCCTTCGCCACCAAGTCCAGGGAAAGCTGGTCTGTCATTTCCAAAGCCACAAGCCTTGCTTTGTCCGGCTCGTAGGGCGATTGCAGCACTTGACCGGAGCTTAGACTGGTGGATTTGGGCTGATAGGCTTTTATCATCTCGATGGTGGTAGGCTCATACCCCCAAGCGTGGTCTATTAGGAGTTCAGCGTTGACACCAAACTCCTTATAAAGCAGTTCCTCGTTAAAAAAATCCGTTGCCTTGCCAAGAGAGCAACGGGCAATATCCCCCATTGTAAAAAGTTGGTATTTCTCAAGGCGCTTGGCAATGCCCTTCCCCACACGCCAGAAATCTGTGATAGGACGATGCTCCCACAGCTTCCTGCGGTAGCTCATCTCGTCGAGTTCAGCAATGCGCACGCCGTCTTTGTCGGCTGGCATGTGTTTCGCCACAATGTCCATAGCAATCTTCGCAAGATACATATTCGTGCCTATACCAGCAGTTGCAGTAATGTCGGTTTCCCGCAAGACCTCCTGCACCAGCTTCATGGTCAAATCGTGGGGAGAAAGCCCGTAAAGCTTCAAATACCTTGTCAAATCTATGAAGACTTCATCTATGGAATAGATATGAATGTCTTCCGGTGCAATATATTTCAGGTAAACAGAATAAATATGTGTGCTGTAGGTCATGTACTTCGCCATCTGCGGAGGTGCGACGATATAATCCAGCTCCAACGATGGCTCAGCGGCCAGCTCAGAGGCGCTGAATGATTTTCCTTTGAGCTGGTGTCCAGGCGCAGCATACTTTCTCTTTCCATTCACCAAGGCCACCTGCTGCACCACCTCGAAGAGCCGGGGGCGGCCAGGAATGCCACAGGCTTTAAGGGAGGGAGATACTGCAAGGCAAATGGTCTTGTCTGTTCTTGTGGGGTCGGCCACAACCAAGTTTGTATCCAGAGGGTCGAGGCCCCGCTCCCTGCACTCAACCGAGGCATAAAAACTTTTGAGATCTATGGCGACGTAGCTTCTTTCCATGAGCTGCCTCCCTTCGGATGATTTCTTGGCTGACATGTATCAAGGGAAACGGAAGAGGGCGCATGGCTTCGCCACCGGGCTGTCGTATTTCGCTTCTTTTCACATGGAGCCATTTTGCGTCTCTACCATCCCGCTTCCAGCCCTTGCGATTGGAATGCTTCACGTAGGACGAAGCCCTTGATGGGAGCTGGATTTCCCTCCAGCATGACCAACGAAATTTCGCTGATGGATGAGGAATCAGAAACTCACAGCAATGCCTTTATGGTCAGAGAACGATTCGTCCAGATTACACTCTGTAATTTGGGGAGCGGAAGCAGAGACGAACTCATATTTTCCTTCCCTATTATCAATCATAAAGTCAACTTAAGCCTCATCAGCGTTTTTTTACAATACCCCTCGCAGAAGTTCCTTAGCACTTTCATCTGAGCTGTTATTGGTTTCAAACCCTCCCCGAAATGCTGTGGCCAGGATGGCTTTTTTCATTGTGTCGATTTTCGCGAGAGCGGATTCCACAGCGGCTCTGGAATGGGATTCCTTGGCAAATATATCGTCCAGAATGCGGACGATTTCTTTTTGCTCTGGGCGTGTGGGGATGGGAACAAAAACGTTTCTAATCGCTTGAATTGAAATGCTTTCCTGTGCAGTTGCTTTTTTTTCTTTCGTTAATTCCCTATATCCAAGATCACTTCGGAGGTAATACAATAGAAACTCTTCAAATGTATCCTCTTGTATTTCAATTTTTCCGACGTTTGAGCCTAAATGTGCTTCAAATGAGCCATCAAAAATAGCGACATTTCCTATTGTACCAACATATGGCGTAAGCAGACATTTTCTTGACAATTTACTTCGTGGAAGTTCGTCAGATACAGCCTTTGGAATATAGCTTTCAAATTCGAGAACAAGTTGACCCTGCTGTACATTTTTCCCTTTGAATAGCGGTATCCCTTCCTTTGCAATGTTGGGAGCAATATTCTTTGTATATTCAAACCCAGCGAGTTTTGTTGTAAACGCAAAATCTTCAATTTTTTTTCTTACCCAACTCTCCAATCCAACCCCATTTTCCTCTCTCCACTCCCTCGTCAATTCCCCCGTAAACGCCTGATGCAAAAGGGATGCTCTACGCTCTGCAAATCCATCCAATACCGCCTGCAATTTCTCTTTCGCCGCATCCAGATCGGCAAAGAGACTTTCGATGAGAGTCACAATGCGCTGCTGTTCGGGGAGCGGGGGGAGGGGAATAGGATATTGTCGGACATAGTCCATGCTTATCCTTTGCTGTCCAACAGTTCCGCTATATGTTCTTCGACCCTTCTGAATGAAATCATCCGTACTAATCAACCAAAACGTGAATCGATTATTCACTGACGGTTGCCGAAGAACAATTATCTCTGTCGTTCCGGCCCCTATGCCATTGGGAAGCCCACTAACAATCATCGATTTTCTGTTTTCAAAGCAAGGAGATATTTTAGCGAAGGCAACATCTCCATTCGTAAGTTGAACGTGCCCTTTTTTTGCCTTTCCCCATGGTCGAACATCAAAATTGAAGGATGTACACATACCCGCCGATATTTTTTCCATTGGTATAAAACCAGCCTCAAGTTCATCAGAGGCTTCATTCTTAGGGTTGATTTCGTACAAACTTCCCAATCTCACCCAACACCAATTCTCCGGTACTGGATAGGGCTGTTCCTCGTCCGGCACAAGGGCCTTGGCCAGCTTTTCTTCTGTTGTCAGGGGTGTTTCCTTCTTTGCTGCCCGCGCCATTTCACATCCCTGCCTTTTTTGCGGATTGCAGCCGCTCCATCACGCCTTGGATCAAGTCCATTGCTTCCCCAAGCTGGGCAAGGCTTTCTTTGCAGCTTTCCACGGGGTCAGGCAGATCCTCGTAAACCACAACAGATTCATCGCGGATCAGGCAAAGGTCGAGGCTGTCGCCCTTGGCAGCGATTTCCTCGCGTGTGCATACGTTCCAGCGCTCGTCATCTACAGCATGGCGGTCTTCTGCCGTGTATGCCGTCATAAAGTCCGCAAAAGACTCCTTCTTCAGGGGATTCGTCTTGCCGAAGGAAGGCATGTTCGTCCGCAGGTCGTAGAACCAGACTTCCTTGGTATTTCCGCTGTCCTCCGTGCCACGGGAGAAGAAAAGCACATTCGTTTTCACGCCCTGGGCATAGAAGATGCCCGTGGGAAGGCGGAGAATGGTATGGAGATTGCACTTGTCCATCAAGTCCCTGCGGATGCTCGCACCGTCGCCGTCCGCAAAAAGCACGTTGTCGGGAAGGACAACGGCGGCCCGTGCCTTTCCGTCTTTTTTCAGGCTGCGGTAAATATGCTGGAGGAAATTGAGCTGTTTGTTGCTGGTGGTGAAGGTGAAGTCATCCCGCGTGGAAGTCTCTCCGCCTTTTTTCGTCCCGAAGGGGGGATTCGTCAGCACCACGTCATAGCCGTGGAACTGCTTGCCGAAGCTGGAAAGGGTGTCCCCCAGCGCGATCCTGCCGGATATGCCATGCAGCAGCTCGTTCATGAGCGCAAGGCGGCGCGTTTCGGGGACAAGCTCGCATCCGGTGAATGCCTCGTTGAGCTCGAATTTCGCCGTCTCCGCATCCAGAGCCTTGAACCGGTTGGTATGCGCCTTCACATAGCGGAACGCGGAAATCATGAAGCCGAAGGTCCCGCAGGCGGGGTCGTTGCACAGCTCCCCGGCTTGCGGCCGGACGAGCTCCGTCATGACATCAATGAGCGGGCGCGGCGTGAAATACTGTCCTGCTCCGCTTTTCTTTTCGTTCGCGTTCTTCTCCAGAAGCCCTTCGTAGAGGTCGCCAAGCCCTTCCTCGCGGGCAGAGAACCAATCCAGCTCGTCGATGCTCTTGATGATCTTCTGCAGGTTTTTGGGTTCCCGGATGCTGGTCGTGGCTTTGCAGTAGATCGCCTTGATGATATGGTGGATATCCGCATCTTCTGCGTTCCCCTGCTCGTCATCTTTGCCGCCAAGCTCCGCCAGAATGGTAGTATAGTGCTTCAGAAGCTCATTTCCTTTCAGGTCTTTCAACGCAGCCCAGCGGTAGGGTTCCGGGATATGCTCTTCCGCCCCTGTCTCGTCGGCCATTTTGAGGAAGAGGATATACGTGAGTTCCGTCACATAATCCTGATAGGTGATGCCGTCGTCCCGCAGGACGTTACAGAGATTCCACAGTTTCGCCACGATCTCTTGCGTTGTCATAAGCCTTTATGCTCCTTCTTCATACAGTGCCTCGTTCAAGCTGTCCATGACCTCCTGCAGCTTCCCGCCGAAGATCTTGTTGAACCGCTTGCTTCCGCCCGGGAATCGGGCCTCGTCCTGATCGACCATCTCCATGTTGACGACATAGTCCGGATCACTCAGGAAGCAGTCCCGCACATCCATGAGGAAATCCTCCTGCATCTGCGTGAGGCTGCCTTCCGCTTTCAGCTTCGCTATGACCTTCGACACGGCCTTCTCCATGCGCTCCGCATGGCTGACAAGGGGTGCGCCGATGGCGCTCCTGCGCACAAGGCTGATGATGTCCGCCGCGATCTCGGTCTTTGTCATGGCGGACAGGGCTTTGTTCAGGCTGCGCTCGTCGAATTTCTTGTTGTCCATGATGAGGCGCAGTTCCTTCAGCTGCTTCCTCGTGAGGCTCTTCGGGCTGGTGCAGATGATGTTCAGGGCAGCGACCTCGTTCCGGTTGGCCTTTACCCATTCCGTGAACTCCGCAATGTAGTCCTCCGGCGTGCTGCCGCTGCCCAGCGTAAGCCGTGTCTCCATCACCATATCGGGCTCCGATGAAATGATGATAGGGTAGACGCTATGCTTCACTTCGTCAAGATGCCTCAGCCCCTCCTCGCAGTGCAGGACAGTCTTGCGGGCTTCCTTCGGGGACCTTCTCTGCAGCGTTTCCAGAAGGGTTTCGATGCTGGTACCCTTTGTCAGCAGCTTGAAATACTCCTGCGTTTCCTTCGTAAGGCTCTTCTGTTTGGTGCGCAGCTTCACCTGCAGGACATCGAGCCTTGCCTTCAGCAAAGGCTCCTCCGCATCCGACACGGCTTTCAATTCCTCCACGAGCTTCTCGAAGGTCAGCTTCACCTGTGCGGCCACGGGCTTCATGTTGCTTACGTCCTGCAATGCCTCGCAGGTTCCCACGCAGTCATAGATGACGAACTTGGATTTCTTGATGGCATCGCATTTCCTTGTGGCTCTCCCTATCATCTGCTCATAGAGGATACGGGATTTCAAGAACCGAAGGAAGACGATGTTCGTGATGGGCAGGACATCCACGCCCGTCGATAGGAGGTCCACGGTCACAACGATGCTCGGATATTTCTCGTTCTTGAATCGCTGGATTGCGTCATGTATAGCCTTCTGGCTGCCGTTGGCGACGCTGCCCGTGATCTTCATGATTGCCTCGGTGGGAACGCCTTTCTTCCCATAGAGTTCCTTCAGTATCTGGACGATCATATCGGCATGGCTGTCCTTCACGGCGAAGATCAGCATCTTGCCCTGGCTTTCCTTCATCGGGTTGAAGTGCTTTGCGATTTCCTCCAAACAGGCGCGGGTGAATCCTTCCACGATAATATTCTTGTTGAATTTTTCGACATCGAAATCCAGCTCGTCTTCAAGCTCTGCCCCGTTCGTTACTTCTCCCGTTACAGGATCGTAGATGACGGGCGTATCGCCCTTCTTGTAATGGATGCCCTGCTTCCTGAGTCTTGTCTCGATCTGGATCGGCGGATCGTGATCCACAAGGAAGCCGTCCACCACGGCCTGCCGATAGGTATAGGTATAGACCGGATTGCCGAAAATCTTGGTCGTATGGAGCGCGGGGGTTGCCGTAAGCGCGATTTTCACTGCATCGAAATATTCCACCACATGACGGTACTTGCTCATGTAGTCCTTCTGGTCGCTGTAGGCGGCTTGATCTGCCGTCATTTCACGGTCAAGCAGGTAGCCGCGATGCGCCTCATCGACAATGATGAGATCGAAGTCGTTGACAGCCGGCATATCGCCCTCATGGAAGAGGACACGATGCACCATGCTCTGCACTGTCGCGATCTGCACGCTGGTTTCCCGCTCAATTTTCCCTCCGTCATGCAGCCCCATGATGTTGTAGAGTTTGTCTAGGGAAAGCAAGTCCTCCAGGGGAACCTCATGGAACGCTTTCCCTGCCTGATCGCCCAGCTCGTTGCGGTCAACGAGGAACAGGATGCGGCGGAACCTGCCGGACTTCAAAAAGCGGTAAATCATGCCCAGCACGGTTCTTGTTTTCCCCGTTCCTGTCGCCATGGCCAAAAGGACTTCCCTTTTCCCCTCCGCTATGGCTTTCTCGGTCGCTTGCACCGCCTCAAGCTGGTAGTAGCGAAGCCCCAGCCCGTCGGGATTCGTGAGCTCGCTGTACGATGTACATGCAAGCGCTTTGTTGGCTTTTTCCGTGTCCTCTCCCAGCATATCGTACAGCCCATCAGGGCTCATCCATCCATGAAGTGCTTTGGGAGCATTGCTCTCGTCCCGGAGGTCGCGGAACCAGATGCCGGATTTCGTCTCGAACTGCTTTATGTAGGGCTTGCCGTTGGTCGCAAACATGAATGGAACCTTGTATTTGCCGTTCTCTCCCCATGCTCCTGCCGTGTATTTCATATCCTCTGAGCGCACGGAGCTGGGATATTCCACCCCTTGGTAGTCCATTACGGCCAGCACGTCCTTATGCTCCGCCTTGGCCTCGACCATGCCGATAAGGGTAAGCCCTCGGAAAAGGGCGTAGTCCACCCTTCCCGGAGACTTTTTCCCACGCTTCACCGTCGGCCACTCCGCAACGGCGAGATTTCGCCCTTTCTGTGGGCGCGTTCCTTTCTCATAGCGGAGGTTTTCCGTATCCGCTTCCCACCCGACACGGCGGAGCTGCTCGTCGATACTTTCCCTTGTCTCTGCTTCCGATTTCTGGCGGAGGCTCGCGGCCTCATAAGCCCGCTTCTTGCGTTCGGAAGCCTGAATGTGTTCGGCAGTCTTCGCCTGTTCCAGAGCCTCGGCAGCCCTCACCTTGTCACGCTCCGCTTCCTCATTGGGATTTACGGCTCGTTCCTCCGTCTTGGACGGGAAGACATATTCCCTATGCTGATAGCTCCAGTCTCCATAGGTCATCATGAACCACTCGCACAGGCTGTAGGCCATTTGCAGAAGGGTCTTGCCCTTTTCAACGGAGGCATAATTCTCGTGCACCGCCTTGTTGCGGAACTTGCGCAGCTCGTGCAGCAGACCCGACAGATCATAGGAAAGCAAGCCTTCCTTGAGAAGCGCATTGATGCGGTTGACCTGGGTGTTTTCAAGGGGCAGCGGTATTTTATCGTAGGAGAACATGAGGTTGACGATGGTCTCGCCGATCATGCCCACCTTCATGATGCAGGAATTGGGATCGCTGTAGCAATACTGCTCGGCAAGACTGCCGAAATCGGCCAGGACCGGGAAATCGTTCTGTAAAAATGCGAAATTGGACGTCATTTCCATTCCCCCATGTGAATATCGATTGGCACGGCATTGCCAGGCTTCAGCCTGTCGAATAGATTATATCAAACTTTTCTTCTAATTCAAAAGAATTGATATCTGCAACAAAAGTATTGATATGGACATTCATATTATCTGCAAGTCTTTTTGCTTTTATGATGCCGCTTTTTGTTATATCAAAAGCTGTGACATCAAACCCTTTCTGCGCCATATAAACAGCATCCTTACCTTCGCCACAGCCAATATCTAATACCTTACAACCTTGTGAACATGGATGTAATGCAATAAGGCGGTCACAAAAATCAGCTGGAGTTGTTCCCCAATAGTACTCATCAGAGCTATATAGCCTCTCCTCATTAAGGCCTAATTTTC
>CALGGN010000233.1 GCA_937915915.1 uncultured Selenomonas sp.
AATTTTCAGGTGCTTCTGTGAAACTGGCATATCTGTTTCACGGATTCAGGTATAACCTATGGGCAGGACGAATATTGGACTCCGTGCGCCGTGATACGCACAGGGAAAACCTCTCGATAGTCGGCGGCACGGTGAAGAGTTGGTTCAAGGGAACAGCCTCGGTGACGAACTATTATCTGGTGACGGCCACAGGCAATACACGCCTTGCAAGGAAAGCCAAGGCAACCGTGGACTATGTCAAGGGTGTGCTTTTCATGCAGATTACCGACGGCGTGGGCAGATGGGAGATTTTCAACGATGACTACGAGAGTGAAGGCGATGCGAACTATGGATACATCATCCTCGGTGATTGCCTGAAGGTCTGGGCATACACCAGCAACTTGTCCATTCCCTACCAAGGCGGCTACTGGTGGCAAAGGGCATACGGCTGTATTATGAGCTGCGTTGATACCTTGACCACCACCATCGGTTGGAATGTGAATGTGGAATATTATTCGAACATTGAGATTCTTGCCTACTGCCGCATCATCAATATGGACATATCCCCAAGGCAGGACGGGACTTTCACGAAGGAGCAGAGCATAGAGCCAGATGTGCGGATTCCGTTGGGAGACGGATTCTACGGCATACTGGACGAGAAAGGTGAGAATATAACCGTCTACACCTTGACAGAGACAGCGATTGCCGTGATTCCTTGGAACTGGGAGAGCAATATCTCCTGCTCTTCACTTGGTAAGGGGAAATATCTTGTAGGCATACATGGCGGGGAGTTGTGGCTGTGTTCCGGTGGAGAGAAAACAAAATTTGCCGAAAGGTTGTCAAATTTCAGGCTACGCAAGATGCGGAACAACTCAAAGTGGAGGAAGGAAATGAATCAGCAGTAATTTCGCTGTGGATAACTTTGTGGATATTATGTGACTTGGTGTGGATAGATTAGGAGGGATGAGTTTATGGACACATTTTTCGACATCAGATTCTGGTCTGCCGGAGCGGGAGCGGCTCTTGGCGAATATCTCGGCCACTTCGACAGCCTCATGTATGCGCTCGTGGCATTCATCGTCACAGACTATGTGACGGGAGTCCTCTGCGCCATCGTGGAGCGAAACCTGTCCTCCGCTATCGGCTTCAAAGGCATCTGCCAGAAGGTGTTTATCCTTGCATTGGTAGGCGTGGCTAATGTCCTCGATGTCCATGTGGTAGGTGGCGGATGCGTCCTTCGCTCCGCTGTCATTTTCTTCTACTGCGCCAACGAGGGCATCTCCATCATCGAGAACGCCGCTCGGATTGGTCTGCCCGTGCCGGACAAGCTGACGGAGGTCATGAAGCAGCTCAAGAACAAGTGAACATCGTTTTCCCCTCGCCCACTGCGGATTACTCCGTGGTGGGCTTATTTTGTGCCGTAACGATTGGGGGTTAAGTTTTTCGGTAGTAAGTGAGAGGGGAAGAAGCACCCTTACGCTTACAAAATTGCTCCGTAACGATGGGGTTAAATTTTTATCTGGTAAGTGAGAGGGAAATCAAATCCGTACCTTTCAGAAGGAGCCGAAAGGTTATGACCGACAATCAGAAAATACAAATCATCAAGTTGCGTGCAGCCGGGGATGGCTACAGCAAGATTGCCCAAAAGCTCGGCATATCGCTTAACACAATAAAATCTTTCTGCCGCAGGAATGACTTGGTCGTTGGTGTGGAAATTTCTGACACCAAAGTAACGAAGGAAATCACTCGCTGTGAAAATTGCGGACAAGAGATTCGGCAAATCGCCAAGCAGAAAAGGAAGCGATTTTGCTGCGATAAATGCCGTAACGCATGGTGGAACAATCACCTCGGTCAAGTCAAGCGAAAAACTGTCTACCATTTCACTTGTCCCCAATGCGGCAAAGAGTTTCACATCTATGGCGATAAACGCAGGAAATATTGCAGCCACGATTGCTATATTGCCGCTCGCTTCAAAGGTGGTGTCAGCCATGAGTAAAGAAGAAATGCGAAACGAAAAGCTGTATCAAACCACCATGCACATTGCCAGAAAGATGCTCAATGTCGGTATAATTTCGGAAGAAGAATATCGGCGTGTCGATAAAATTTTCCTTGAAAAATACAATCCGGTTTTCGGTACATTATTTTCAGACACCCGTTGACTTCGCGCCAATTTAGAGCAATATATGGTAGCAAAGAAAGCGAGGTGATGGGAATGCCGAAAATCACAAGGGTCGAACAGGCAGTGCCGACCATAAAAGCGAAGAAAAAAGTCGCTGCCTATGCCCGCATCTCGATGGAATCGGAACGCATGAACCATTCCC
>CALGGN010000234.1 GCA_937915915.1 uncultured Selenomonas sp.
CGCCTATGGAGATTTAGACAAGTCAAATCTAAAATTTATTTATGAACAGTTCCTAGGTATTAAGGGGAGTGTTGGCTATGAAAATCATAGATAAGGTATGCGGGAAAATAGGACTCATGGACCCGGAAGAAGAGAAACAGGAGCAGGAAATGGACAAGATGCAGCAGAATCAACCATCATCCCAGAGGCCGTCTTCCTTTGAAAGGAAGATAGAGGGCGTGGAGCCGAATCATGCACCGGTGAGGAATGTGGTGGATTTCCACACGGCGGCATCCGCGCGTGAGGGAGCGAATCCGGTCAATGTGGTCTCGGCAAAGATGAAGGTCATCGTGATCGAGCCGAAGAGCTTCGATGATGCGCAGCAGGTGGCGAACTGCCTGCGGGAGAAACGCCCGGTGGTCATCAATTTCGAAAATACGGAGGCAGAGGATGCCAAGCGCATCATCGACTTCATCAGCGGCACAACCTATGCGCTGAACGGCGAGATCCGCAAGGTGGGACGGAATGTGTTCCTCTGCGCACCAAGCAATGTGAATGTCAGCTATACGGAAGAGGAGAAAAAGGTCACGACAGAAATGCCTTGGCTGAAGAAATAAAGGAAATCATGGCACAGGATACAAAGGAAAAGATTTTGAGATTCTATCGCGGCACGGAGGGCGAGGAGGTCGCTGTCCGTCTCGTGGATTTGGCTGCGCAGGCGGTCAAGAACCGGAAGTTCCGGCTGAGCGGCTTCTTGGATCCGTACGGACAGGAAATCGCAGAGACCGTCGCGGCCAGCATGGATGGCATCCGCGCGGATTTCGACGGCGGCTATGGCGGCGCAGAGCGCCAACGGGCGGTTTTCTGCCATGAGGAGTTTGCGGGAAAGCCTGCTTTTGATATTGCCGTCGTCAAAGCGGAATGGAACGGGCAGTTCACACGGCTGTCCCATCGGGATGTCTTGGGCTCGCTCATGTCCCTGGGCATAGAGCGCGAGTGTCTGGGAGATATCATAGCGACCTCGGATGCTGCGAAGATTTTATGCGACAGGAAGATGGCGGACTATCTTATCGAACATCTTGTGCGCATCGGTGAGGCGGGCGTGAGCTGCAGCTTGGATGAGCTTTCTTCCATCGCGCCGCGCGAGGAACGCTGCAAGGAAATCCGGGCGACCGTGGCTTCCCTGCGTGTGGATTCCATCGCCGCGGCGGGTTTTGGGTCATCCCGCAGCCGTGCAGCGGCGGATATTGCGCAGGACAAGCTTAAGTTGAACTGGCAGCCGGTGAAGAACGCATCCCAGACCGTCAAGGAGGGCGATGTGCTTTCCATGCGGGGACGGGGCAGGCTGGAGGTAGCCGAGATACGAGGTCTCACGAAGAAGGGGCGCACAGGCGTACTTTTGAAGAGATATTTGTGAAGGGGATATGCAAGTTGCTGACACCGATGGATATACATAACAAGGAGTTCAAGCGCGGCTTTCGCGGCTACAATGAAAAGGAAGTCGATGATTTTCTCGATCAGGTCGTGAAGGACTACGAAAAGCTTCAGCAGGACAATGAGAAACTCCGCGCGGAACTGGCGCGCAATCAAAAGGATATCGAGCAGTATCAGAAGCTGGAAAAGAATATTCAGGATACCTTGCTTGTCGCGCAGCGGACAGCGGAGCAGGTCACGAGCTCGGCGAAGCAGTTCTCAGAGGAGCTGCGGGAAAATTCCGCGAAGGAATGCCAGAGCATGAAGCTGCGCGCGGAGCTGGAGGCGAAAAAGAAAATCGAGGAAGCCGACCGGTATGCGCAGAAGACCATGGACAGCGCGAAGGCCTCGGCCCAGCGGAAACTGGATGATGTGGAACGCACGGCGCAAAAACAGGTGGATGATGCTGCCGCAAAGGTGCGTGCGATCGTTGCGGAATATGACCGCCTGGTACGCGAGAAAAACAAGTTCCTCATGAAGGTGCGCTCCGCTATGGAATCGGAGCTTGCCATTGTGAATGACGCCCTGAGCAGCGTTCCGCACCCGGAGGAGTACGATGCGCCTCAGCCGAAGGTACAGGCGAGAAGATTTGACACAGAAGGAACCATGGAGAAGTTCGGGAAAAGAAAGCAGGACGCTATGTCCGAGGACATGATCGTTATGGAGAAGGTTACGGAAAAAAAGACAAGCGCCGGTGATAAGCATTGAGCCTAAAAAAAATATTCCCTAAAGATATCCTTTGGTTTTTTGGCATTATCCTGATGGATCAGCTTTCGAAGATCATCGTGAAGCAGCAGATGGTTCCGGGGGAATCCATTCCGGTGATTGCGGATATCTTCCATTTCACCTATGTCCTGAATCCGGGGGCGGCCTTCGGGATACTGGAGCATCAGCGTGCTTTCTTCGTTTTTGCGGGAATCGCGATCCTCGGGGCTGCCGTGTATTTTTATCCGAGGCTCCGCCAGATGGATTTATGGCTGCATTACGGGGCAATCGCGCTTCTTGGGGGGGCGGCAGGCAACTTGATTGACCGCATCCAGAACGGGCTGGTCGTCGATTTTTTCGATTTTCGCATCTGGCCGGTGTTCAACATCGCGGATATTGCGATCGTGGCAGGAATTGGCAGCATGATCTACGCGATTCTGTTCCGAATGAAGGATGAGGATATCGAGGAGCCGCGGCATGAAATTTGAGGCGGATCGGGACGGCGAGAGGCTGGACGTGTTCCTTGCACGGCAGCAGCCGGAGCTTTCGCGTGCGCATGTCCAGCGGCTCATTGCCCAAGGGCATGTATTCGTGGACGGGAAGCCGCGCAAGGCAAATTATAAGCTGAATGTCGGCGAGTCTGCGGAGATGACGGTGCCGGAACCGGAGCGCATGGAAATCCTGCCGGAAGAAATTCCCCTGGATATTCTCTACGAGGATGCGGATATGATCGTCATCAACAAAGCGCGGGGCATGGTGGTGCACCCGGCGGCGGGAATCGCAAGCGGGACGCTGGTCAACGCGCTTCTGTTCCACTGCAGGGATCTTTCCGGCATCAACGGTGTGCTGCGTCCCGGCATTGTGCATCGTTTGGACAAGGATACCTCGGGCGTCATGGTGGCGGCAAAAAACGATGCGGCCCATTTGGCTCTGGCGGAGCAGATCCGGGAAAAAAGCGCGCATCGCGTCTATCAAGCCGTCGTGCATGGCAATATTCGCGAAGCATCGGGCATCATTGAGGGCGATATCGGCCGACATCCGGTGGATCGCAAGCGCATGGCCATCGTGCAGTCGAACGGCAAGCATGCGGTGACGGAGTTCCGCGTGCTGGAGCGGTTCGGTGCGTATACGCTGGTGGAATGCACCTTGCGCACAGGGCGCACCCATCAAATCCGCGTGCATATGACCTACATCGGGCATCCTCTGGTGGGCGATCCGAAATATGGAGCGAGGAAATCCCCGTTTTCCATCGCGGGACAGGCGCTGCATTCCTGTTCGCTGGATCTTGTGCATCCTGTCACACGGGAAGATATGCACTTTGAAGCGCCGTTGCCGGAGGATATGCAGAAAATATTAAAAAAATTGAGAGGATAGGGGGCTTTCTCATGACGGTATTCGTGGATAAGACAGTGCTGCTGGACGCGGCGGGCATCCATCGCGCGTTGACGCGAATTTCCCATGAAATTGCGGAAAAAAACAAAGGCATCGAGGATGTTGTGCTTGTGGGCATCCGCACACGCGGCGTGCCGATTGCGGAGCGCCTTGCGGCTGCCATCGGAGAGATCGAGGGGAAAGAGCCGCCTGTCGGCGTGCTGGATATCACCCTTTACCGCGATGATCTTTCGACGCTGTCCTATCAGCCCATTGTGCGGCCAACGGAACTTCCGGTGGATATCACGGGAAAAATCGTTGTGCTGGTGGACGATGTGCTCTATACGGGGCGTACCATCCGTGCCGCATTGGACGCAGTCATGGACATGGGACGCCCGAAGGCGATCCAGCTGGCTGTCCTCATCGACCGTGGGCACCGCGAGCTGCCGATTCGCGCAGACTACGTCGGGAAAAACGTGCCGACCTCATCGAAGGAGGCCGTCAGTGTCCAGCTCAAAGGAACGGATGAGCTGACAGGCGGCGAGCAGGTCGTATTGCGGGAGAAACAGGCGGATGGCTGAGGCCGTTCGCGCGTTGTCAGGGCAATGCCATGGTATACCTGTATACAATTTCAAATGGGCTTGACTTTTTCCTAGTTTGCGGTTAGAATCAACTCATCATATGAACTGAGGCAACGGAGCCCCGCACAGAGCGTTTTGGACGCGCTGTGCGGGGCTTTTCTGCTTTCAGGATGGCATGCCTGTTTTTATTATGAAATCTTAGCGAATACAAGCCGAAGGCGCAGTACGAGCTTAGATTTCGTGTAAGGGCGTCATGTGAAACACCGTTTCGCATGGAGTTTGTTATTCATATTTTGTCCCGAAGAAAGGACTTGGTAGTATGATCAACACAGGAGATACAGCATGGGTGCTCATCAGCGCAGCTATGGTATTCATCATGACACCGGCTCTGGCGCTCTTCTATGGCGGCATGGTGCGGAGCAAGAATGTGCTCTCGACCATTATGCAGAGCTTTTTCATTCTGGCAATGATTTCCGTGGAGTTTGTCATCTTGGGCTACACCATGGCGTTTGGCCCCGATGTCCATGGATTCATCGGCGATCTCAGCAAGCTGGGGCTTGCGGGCGTAGGTCTCAGCGTGATGGAGGGGAGCACGATCCCCGAGTTGGCCTTCGTTGCCTTCCAGTGCATGTTTGCCGCGCTGACGCCGGCGCTTATCACAGGAGCCTTTGCGGAGCGCATGCGGTTCGGAGCCTTTGCGGTTCTCATGCTGCTCTGGGCTGTCCTCATTTACAACCCCATGGCTCATTGGGTCTGGGGCGGCGGCTTCCTGGCAGGGCTTGGTGCGCTGGACTTTGCGGGCGGTTTGGTCATCCACATTCTATCGGGGGTTTCAGGCCTCACCATCTGCCTGCTGCTGGGAAAAAGGCGCGGATATGGGAAGGTGGCAATGGTGCCCCACAATCTTCCCATGACTGTGCTGGGGGCGGCTCTTCTCTGGTTCGGCTGGTTCGGGTTCAATGCGGGCAGCGCTCTTGGAGCGAACGATCTTGCGGCAAACGCCTTTGTCGTGACACAGGCAGCCGCCGCAGCAGGCGTGCTCGGATGGGTGCTTCCGGAGTGGATGCGCAGCGGAAAGCCGACGATTCTCGGTGCGGTATCCGGCTGCATTGCAGGGCTTGTGGCTATCACTCCGGCAGCCGGTTTCGTGGAGCCCATGCCCGCCATTATGATCGGGCTGATTGGCGGCGCCGTTTGTTATACGGCAGTCGCTGTGCTGAAGGAAAAACTGGGCTATGACGATTCGCTGGATGCCTTCGGCGTGCACGGCATCGGCGGCACTTGGGGATCTGTCGCCACGGGCCTTTGGGCGACAACGGCAGTCAATCCGGCCGGCGCCAATGGACTGTTCTACGGCGAGACATCCCTGTTCTATGCACAGATCATCTCCGTCATCGTTGCCTATGCACTTGCCATCGCCGGTTCCTACGTGCTCTATCGGTTTGTGGATGCCGTTTTTGGGCTTCGTGCAGACGAAGAGGAGGAGATCGCAGGGCTGGATCTTGTGGAGCACGGCGAGCGTGGATATGCTGCCGCAGTCTTCACGGGTTCCCCCTCCCTGATGGAGGTCGACAGCAGCTCACTGGCATTGGCGGGATCCGTCGGAAGCAACCCGGCAAGATAAGGAGGCTTTTCCATGAAAATCACGAAAATAGAAATCATCACCCGGGCCAATAAGCTGGATGAGCTGAAGGAAGCGCTCAACGAGATCGGCGTGCTGGGCATGACGGTGAGCCAGGTCTACGGATCCGGTCTCCAGCGGGGACACAAAGAGGTCTATCGGGGGAGATCCTACGATATCAATCTGGTGCCGAAGATCAAGGTGGAGACCGTGGTCTGTGAGGTCCCGGTAGAGAAGGTACTGGAAACCGCACAGCGCGTACTCCGCACCGGAAAATTCGGAGATGGCAAGATCTTCGTTTATGAGCTTTCCGACGCAGTGCGAATTCGCACAGGACACCGAGGCGCAGAGGCCATCATGGACATCCCCGGCGAGAAACCGGAGGGTTGAGGCTCTCCAAACCGCAATCAACCATGGCTTTCAGAGACTTGCCTCTCTGAAAGCCATTAGATTTTGTCAGGTCTTAGGAATTTATCGTCCTACTTGTCGAAGACGGAGTGATATTGCACACTTTTGCTTGACAAATTTCTCTCGTAAAATACAATAAACTTACTGGACACCTTCGGTGTCCACACGCCCTTACACGAAATCTAAGCTCCTGTTTCGCCTGCGGCTTGCACTCGCTAAGATTTCATAGTAAAGATTGATGAGAGAAAGGAGAGAGGCAAATGGCGATGGTTCCGAAGCTCAATACGATGCAGTTCGATCAGGAGGTGCCTTTTGAGGTTGTGGCGCCGTTTGAGCCGATGGGAGATCAGCCCCAGGCCATCGAGGATCTTGCGGCGGGCATCGAGAACGGTCAGGAAGCACAGGTGCTTCTGGGGGCGACAGGCACAGGCAAGACCTATACCATTGCGAAGGTCATCGAAAAGGTGCAGCGGCCGGCGCTCGTGATTGCTCATAACAAGACCCTTGCGGCGCAGCTTGCCAGCGAGTTCAAGGCCTTTTTCCCGAAAAACTATGTGGGCTATTTCGTGAGCTATTATGACTATTATCAGCCGGAGGCATATATCGCCTCGACCGATACCTATATCGAAAAGGATGCTGCCATCAATGACGAGATCGATGAGCTGCGGCATTCCGCGACCTGTTCCCTTTTCGAGCGCAGGGATGTGATCGTGGTGGCAAGCGTGTCCTGCATCTATGGGCTCGGTTCCCCAGAAAGCTACCATGAGATGGTGCTTTCGCTGCACAAGGGGCAGGAAATCGAGCGGGAGGCTATCCTGCGGAAGCTGGTCACGATGCAGTATGACCGAAATGACATTGCATTTGAGCGTGGCAGATTCCGCGTGCGGGGAGACACGATCGAAGTATTCCCTGCAGGCTACAACAATCGGGCGGTGCGCATCGAGCTCTTCGGAGACGAGGTGGACCGCCTTTTGGAGTTCGATGTGCTGACGGGCGAGATTCGCGGAGAGCGCACGCATTCCATGATTTTTCCCGCTTCCCATTATGTGACTTCAAAGGAAGATATGCAGGTCGCGATGGCGACGATCCAGGAGGAGCTTGCGGAGCAGATCGCGTTTTTTAAGTCGCAGGGCAAGCTGTTGGAGGCGCAGCGCATCGAGCAGCGAACGAATTACGATCTGGAAATGATGCAGGAGATGGGCTACTGCTCCGGCATCGAGAACTATTCCAGGCATCTGACGCAGAGAAAGCCCGGGGATGCTCCCTACACGCTTCTCGATTATTTTCCGGAGGACTTTCTCATTGTGATGGACGAGTCCCATGTGACGCTTCCGCAGCTCCACGCGATGTATGCGGGAGACCGCTCGCGCAAGATTTCCCTTGTGGAGAACGGTTTCCGCCTGCCCTCGGCCTTTGACAACCGGCCGCTGCAGTTCGAGGAATTTGCCCAGCGCATCAATCAGATCATCTATGTTTCCGCAACGCCGGCAAAATATGAGCTTTCACAGGCGCAGCAAGTGGCGCAGCAGGTCATCCGCCCGACGGGGCTGCTGGATCCCGAGGTGGAAGTGCGTCCTCTGGAAGGGCAGATCGACGATCTGCTTGCGGAGATCAAGCTGCGCATCGCAAAAAATGAGCGTGTGCTCATCACGACGCTCACCAAAAAAATGGCGGAGAATCTTACGGATTATCTGAAGGAAGCGGGCGTGCAGGTGCGTTATCTGCATTCGGATATCGCGACCATTGAGCGTGCGGAGATCATCCATGATCTGCGTGCAGGCGAATTCGATGTGCTGGTGGGGATCAATCTTTTGCGAGAAGGGCTGGACATGCCGGAGGTCTCCCTGATCGCGATTCTGGACGCGGACAAGGAGGGGTTCCTGCGTTCCGACACGTCGCTGATCCAGATCATCGGCAGGGCGGCACGCAATGCCAACGGCCATGTGATTCTCTATGCGGATCGCATTACGGACTCCATGCAGCGAGCGATGGACGAGACGGAACGGCGCCGCACGATCCAGCAGGAATACAATCGGGCGCATGGCATCACGCCGAAGCCCATCGTCAAGCCCATCAAGCCGCTCATTGAAACGACCCTGGTGGCAGAAACCTCTGCCGCAGGGGAATATGGCAAGGACAAAAAGAAAAAGAAGCTCACGAAGACGGAGCGGGAAAAGCTGCTGAAATCCCTGCTGCGCGAGATGCAGCAGGCTTCCAGAGCTTTGGAGTTCGAGCGTGCTGCCCAGCTTCGGGACATGATTTTGGAACTGGAGGGCACCTTGCCGAAGCGGAAGGATGCGAAATCCGGCGCTGCGAAAGATTGATTTTTCAGTCTGCTTGAAGTAAAATGAGAAGAAATGGGGGTGCTTTGCATGGAAATTTTGACAGAACGGGACGATTCCATTCGGAAGATTGTGCTTTCCGGGCGGCTGGACACGGAAAGCTCGCAAGAACTCTGCCCGAGGGTGTGCAATCTGATGACAGATCAGCCGATGCTGATTTCTTTGAAAAAATGCAACTATATTTCCAGTGCGGGGGTGCGCGCACTTTTGGTCATCGCGAGGGAGGCGAAGGAGAAGGGGATCAAGCTGCGCTTTTCCGATGCACAGCCGATGGTATATGATGTCTTGGATATGATTGGCTTCCTGCCGCTGATCGAGTATCGGGATACGGCGGCGGAGGCGGAAGCGGAACTGCTGTGACGGAAGGGGGAGTCGGCATGCGCATCGATATGGCGCCAACGGATGTTTGCGGGGGATTCCGGATCCGCCCAGGGATTTTTTTGGACCGCGGCGCTCGCATTGTGCCCGGAGGAATCAGCTTTTCCGTTTATTCTTCGACGGCAAAGAGCTGTACGTTGGTGCTCTTCCACAACGGCGAGCGGGATCCCTTTGCCTTGATTCCTTATCCCGAGAGCTATCGGATCGGAAATGTGTTTGCGATGATCGTGTTCGATCTGAACGATGAGAATCTGGAATATGGCTTTTATATGGAGCATGATGGGGAACATGCGGGACAGTGCCTGCTGGATCCCTACGCAAAGCTCATTTCCGGGCGGGATGTCTGGGGCAAGCTGCCGGAGGAGGATGAGCCGTTTCCCTATCGTGGCAGGGTAGCACGAGATGATTTTGAATGGGAGAGCGACTGCCCGCTCAGGACACCGGCGCAGGAACTCATCATCTATGAGGCGCACGTGCGCGGCTTTACGAAGCATGCTTCCTCGAAGGTGAAGTATCCGGGCACCTATGCGGGACTCCGGGAGAAGATTCCCTATCTGAAGGATCTGGGGATTACGGCGATCGAATTGCTGCCGATTTTTGAGTTCGATGAATTCGACGGGCGGAAAAATGCGGACGGTGTGCCGTATTTCAATTATTGGGGCTATAGCACGGTGGGGTTCTTCGCGCCAAAAGCGGGCTATGCGGCAAGCGGAAAGTATTCGCTCCAGATGGAAGAACTGAAGACCTTGGTGAAGCTGCTCCATCAGAACGGCATCAAGGTCATTCTGGATGTGGTGTTCAACCATACGGCTGAGGGGGATGAGACGGGGCCGTGCATCTCCTTCAAGGGAATCGACAAGAAGACTTATTACATCCTGACGCCGGATGGCCGCTACTATAATTTCAGTGGCTGCGGAAATACCATGAACTGCAATCACCCTGTGGTGCGGGATATGATTATCGCGTGCCTGCGCTATTGGATCGCGGAATATCATGTGGACGGCTTTCGTTTCGACCTTGCCTCCATCCTGGGACGGAGCCAGGACGGAGCACCCATGGCGAATCCGCCGCTGTTGGAAATGATGGCATATGACCCTTTGCTGAAGGACGCTGTCCTCATTGCGGAGGCATGGGATGCAGGCGGTCTTTATCAGGTCGGTTCGTTCCCCTCCTATGGACGCTGGATGGAATGGAACGGGCGCTATCGGGACGATCTGCGCCGATTCCTGCGTGGGGAGGAAGGACTGGCGGCCTCCGTGGCGGCGCGCATTACAGGTTCGGAGGATATCTATGACCGCAGATGGCGCGGGGATGTCGCATCCATCAACTTCATTACCTGCCATGACGGATTTACGCTCTGGGATCTCTATTCCTATAATGAAAAACACAATGCAGCGAATGGCTGGAACGATACGGACGGCAGCAATGACAATTTCAGCTGGAACTGCGGACAGGAAGGGGATACCCGGGATCCTGAGATTTTGAGGCTGCGCCGTCGTTTGGTCAAAAACGCCGCCGCGGTGCTGTTCACGAGTGTCGGGATTCCGATGCTGCTGGCAGGGGATGAATTCGGCAACAGCCAGCAGGGAAATAACAATGCCTATTGTCAGGACAGTGAACTGTCCTGGCTGGACTGGTCGCTTCTGGAAAAGAATCGGGATATCTATGCGTTTTTCCGCCATATGATTGCGTTCCGCAAGGCACATCCTATGCTGCAGCGCATGTCAAAGGGCGTGCCTGCCGGTTATCCGCCCATCAGCCTGCACGGAACGCAGGCGTGGCATTTCGACTATTCGGGATGCAATCGCGTGATCGGCGTGATGTTTGCCGGGCGCTGCATGACAGATGGCGAGGAACGGGATGATTTTGTTTACCTTGGCATCAATGCACATTGGGAGGCACATCGAATCCAGCTTCCCGGGCTTCCCAAAACAATGCAGTGGCAGGTTGTGGTCGATACGATGGATGAGAAGCATGCCTTCCATGAAACACCGGAGTCCTTGAAGGAAGGGGAAACTTTCCTGCTCGGCCCGCGCGCCGTGATGGTATGTGCCAGTCAGTTCGTTGGGAGTTGAACTTCAATATGCTGGTTGACAGGAAAAACAAAACTGTGCTATACTGGCTAAGTTGGATGCGCTCGTAGTCCAGTGGATAGGACGTTAGCCTCCGGAGCTGAAAGCGTGGGTTCGACTCCCGCCGAGCGCACCATAGAAGATTCAAGGCTTCACGGTGTTTTGCCGTGAAGCCTTTTTGGCTGGTGCACATGGCGGCGCACTACCACTTTTTCAAGTTGAGTATAACATACTCGAAAAAAATTCAAGTTTTATTAATTCACTATAAAAAATTGTTTGCGTGCTTGCCCACTCTGACACCGTGCAACACCTTATCGACACCGTATCAGCGTGAAGAGGAATATGCTAAATTCAAGAAATGTGCATATTGGTAATACAAGTGTTGTTGCCGTAGACAGGATGGAATATTTTGTCTTGGCAAAATTCGTATCATGGCGTTATAATATATCAGTAGAGAGTACCAAGGAGCGTTGCGGAGCGAGCAGCGTTGTGAAAGAGAGGGCTATCGATGGCAGAATACACCTTTGTGACGGAAAAGACCTGTCCCATCTGTGAAAAGAGCACCCGCGTGGTAAAGACGAAATCCCGGCTGGTGGCAGAGAAACGGGATGAGGATTTTTGCGTGCATTACAAGGACTTCAATCCATATTATTACAGAATCTGGTTCTGTGAGCACTGCGGATATGCGGCGGATGAGAAAACTTTCCTGGGCTATATGCCGGAAAAGAGCAAGGAGCGCCTCAGGAACTTCCTTGCCAAACGGAATCTTGCCATGGAATTTACGGAAGTGCGCGGAGTCCCCGAGGCGGTTGCCTCCTACCAGCTTGCCATCCACTATCTGGAACTGGTGAATGCTCCGGCCTCGAAGCTTGCAGGCCGTTATCTGGAATGGGCGTGGATCTATCGCAGCTCGGGGGAGAAGGAAAAAGAAATGGAGAAGCTGAAGAAGGCAGCGGATCTCTACAACTATTCCATCATGACGGAGCGGTACCCGATCGGCGATATGTCGGATACAATGGCGCTTTATCTGGTTGGGGCCATTTATTACCGTATGGGGGATCTGGAAAAATGCACGCAGTACCTTTCCCGTATCATCGGTGACCAGAGTGTCCGTTCAACGGATCCGAAGCTTTATGACAGGACGCGCTATTTGTGGCAGGATGTTCGTGCACTGCAAGGGGTAGAGGAGCCTGATGAGAAGCAGAAAAAGAAGAAGTAAACGGATGCACCAGGCGGGAAAGGAAGTATTTTTTTGAGAGGTATTTGGAAAGTCGTAGTTGTTCTTTGCTGTTTTTTTGTGGTGGCCGCGCCGATGGCGGACGCGAAGAAGAAGGATCCGAACCTTAAGCGGATCATTTATATTCCGCACGATAGCCGCCCCATTTCGGATCAGCAGACAGCAGATGTCGCGAAGCGGCTGGGATATGAAGTATTGGTTCCGCCCAAGAAACTTCTGGGGAACCGGCAGGATCTGGGGCACCCTGATGAACTGTGGAAGTGGCTCAGGGAGAATGCCAAGGATGTGGATGCTGCGATTGTTTCTTCGGATTCCATGATTTATGGCAGTCTTGTAGGTTCTAGAAAACACACCTATTCATCCAAAGAACTTTTGCAGCGTGCAGATGAGCTGAAAAAGTTTCATGACAAGAATCCCAAGGTGCAATTATACGTTTTTGGCTCGATCATGCGTACACCGCGCAGCGGCGTGGACTCCGGACATGAGGAGCCGGAGTATTATCGGAGCTACGGGTCGGATATTTTTCGCTATACCGTCCTTCAGGACAAGCGGGAGATGGAAGGGCTGACACGGCGTGAGGAGAAAGAAGCCGCCTTTCTGGAAAAGCTGATTCCGCAAAGCGCTCTCAAGGACTGGATGGGCAGGCGCGAGCGAAATTTTTCCGTCAATCAGCGCCTGATCGACATGGCGAGGGCATCATTCTGCCGGTATCTTTTGCTGGGAAAGGACGACAATGCGCCCTATTCCCGGACACATATGGAAAGCCGCCATCTGCTCGAATATGCCAAAGGGCTGCGGGAGTCGCAGTTCCAGACGATGGATGGTATCGATGAGGTCGGCATGCTGCTCCTGACGCGTGCCGTGAATGATATTCGGCAGAACGTCCCGACCGTTTTCGTGCGGTATAATTGGGGACGGGGGCCGAACACGGTGCCGGCTTACTCCGATGAGAAGATCAGCCAATCCATCAACTCGGCAGTTCTTGCCGCAGGAGCTGCACAGGCTGCCTCGCCGGAAAAGGCGGATCTGGTGCTGGCGGTCAATACCAATCCCAATGGCAGAACCTACGCCGCGAATGAATTCTTCAATGATGGCAGTCCGAGGGAAGGCACGAAATATTTTGCAGATATTGTTGCGGACTATGTGGCGAAGGGCTATCCGGTGGCGCTTGCCGATGTGGCATTTGGCAACGGGGCGGATAACGCGCTGATGGAAGAGCTCAAGACCAGGGGGCTGCTCTTCAAGCTGAATGCCTATGCGGGATGGAACACGCCTGTGAACAGCACCGGTTTCGTGATTGGAGCAGGCATCCTGACCAAGTATATGGCGGACTCCGATGTGGATGCCCTGCTGCTGACCCGCTATTTGGACGACTGGGCCTATCAGGCGAACGTGCGCTCTGTCATGGCACGTCAGCTCACATGGCTGCGTGGGGATGGCGTCTACGGAAGCCTGGATGAAAAGAAGCAGAGTGTCCAGCGGCGCACGGCGCAATTGCTGACGCGATTCGTGGCGGACAATCTGCCTCCGTTTGAGGAATTGAAAGAGCTGCGGGTGGATTTCCCGTGGAATCGCATGTTTGAGGCGGATATCCAGCGGGGCAGGGGAGGCTGGGAAAAGTCCCTGCTCAAGCTGAGGTCAGGAGAATGGGAATAGGAACGAAAAAGGCAGCATCGCGGTTTTTCCTGCGATGCTGCCTTGTGTTTTGCGAGTCCGGGATCAAGCGTTTGCCTTGCGGAATTTTTCCATGAAATCGGCAAGTGCCTCGCAGCCTTCGTATGGCATGGCATTGTAGATGGAGGTACGCATGCCGCCGACACTGCGGTGTCCCTTGGTGCCGCCCAGCCCGTTTTCCAGCGCCTCTGCGGCGAATTTCTTTTCCAGTTCCTCGCTTGGCAGACGGAAGGTCACGTTCATGAGGGAACGGCTGTCCTTGTCCGCATGGCCGCGGTAGAAGCCGTTGGAATTGTCGATTGCGTCATAGACGATTTTTGCTTTCTTTGCGTTGCGCTCCGCCATGACGGAGAGACCGCCCTGCGCTTTGATCCATGCGGCGACTTTGCCCACCATGTAGATGCAGAACGCAGGCGGGGTATTGTAGAGGGAGTTCTTGGCGTAGAAGGTGTCATAGCGCATCATGGTCGGGAGTGTCTCACGGCTCTTTTCTATGAGGGATTTCTTTGCGACGACCAGAACGACGCCTGCAGGGCCGAGATTTTTCTGCACGCCCGCATAGATGAAATCGAATTTTTTGAAATCCAGCGGGCGGGACAGCATATCGGAGGACATATCCGCAAAGAGGGGAACGCCCTTCGTGTCCGGGATGTAGTGGTACTCCGTGCCGTAGATGGTGTTGTTGTAGCAGAGATGCACATAGGCGGCATCCGGGTTGATCTTCAGCTCCTCCTGTGTCGGGATGTGACGGAAGTTCACGTCCTTGCTGGAGGCGGCAATCTCGCCGACGCCCAGAAGTTCCGCTTCCTTATACGCTTTGGAGGCAAAGCTGCCGGAAAGCACATAGCTGCCGGGATGCTCCTTGGAAGCAAAATTCATAGGTATCATGTCGAACTGCAGGCTGGCGCCGCCCTGAATGAAGAGCACATCATAGTCATCGCCAAGCCCCATGAGCTCCTTGACGTCGGCCTTGGTCTGATTGTGGATTTCGTCGTACTGCTTCGCACGATGGCTGATCTCCAGAATGGACATGCCGCTGTCACGGAAATTCAGGAATTCCGCCTGGGCCTCCTTCAGCACAGGCAGCGGCAGCATGGCCGGTCCGGGATTAAAGTTATAGATACGATTTGCTTCCAAAGAAAAAACCCCCCATATGATCCAAGTTCTTTTCACGGGTACACGCAGTACGCGTACCGCTTTTATTCTATATCGTAAGGGATGGAAAAGCAAGGGAAACTACATTTTTGCCGCATCGGCAATACGCTTCACGATATCGGCGTATCGGTACAGCCCGTTTTCGCCCCTTGACAAACCTTGAAACTGGAGCTGATAGCTGACGGGAGGATTGGCTTGGCTAAGCGTCTGCAATTTCGTCAACTGCTCGGTGCTTTGATACACCAAACGAATGTCGGCATACTCCAAGCCGTCATCGCCGATGATTTTCTTCAGCACGACCATCGACCCTACCGGCACTAATGATTCCAGACTCTGCGGCACATGATAGCGTTCTACCCCCAAAGCGGTGAGAACGGTGGCAAGATTCGTGTCGTGGCCGCACAAAAAAGTGAACTTGCGCGGCACAGCGGCCAATTCTTTGCTCACCTCCGCCAATAACGGACGCGCCATTTCCCAGGAGAGTGACGGCAGTTCGTAGTACAAACTGATGCCAAAGTACTGCAAATCGGAAATTTGACGCCATTCGCGCGGAGTGAGCTTGTGCCCGAAGGAGGCCGTGTCACTGCCGCCGGATTCGTAATAGTGCATCATCATGGCATCACTGGCGCGGATGGCATTTAGCAGTGTGCCTCCCCAGTGGAATCCGTTATCCACATCCAGCGTAATATCATCGGCTTGGAAATTCGACCATTTCTTCTCTGTGGCAAAAGCGGATTCGGAAAAGTCCAGTGCCTTGGCTGCGACTTGCACCGACTCTGCATAGCGTTTGCCCCGGTTTTTGATACCGCCAAAATTGTTTATTTCGCGGGCAATGTTTTGTTTCTTTGTTTCATCCATTATGGCAGCGGGGGGCAAAAAAATCGGATCGCGTTCATTTATGCCGCAATGATACTCGATATGCACGTCGGACAGCGGCAGCATTCCAGCCGCAAAATACCTTGCCGTTGCTACGGTGCGCTGGAAGGAATTGGCATAAAAGCGCAATTCGCCGTCCTGCGGCACATAGTTCTCGGCAAACAAGCCCTCTTCCGTCAGCATGGCGCGAAAATACTGCCCCATCAGCGTTTCAGCCAAAGCACCGTGCGGCGTGAGCCAACCGGTCGGCACGCTGCTTTCCGGCCATGTGTGGGGAGTCAGCTCGTTCAGTTCCTCGCCGCCCAAAGGCGCCCGAATACTGTGCCGCGCCACAACAACGGTTTTCACCGTCTGCATCGCTTCGGCGCAATCGGCGACGGCAATGGACAAAAACAGACTCCAGACAGCGACAATCGCAGCTCGTTTTAAATTTTTTCGCAACATTTTTTCTCCTGTTCCCAAGAAATACTTTCGACAAGGGAATTATAGCGAACCAGCAGCGAAAAAGCAACACTCGGCGCATGAAAGTTCCTGCATTACGGCGGTAGGAGGATTTTTTCTATTGCGTCGAAAAGCTATCATATAATGTTGAGCATACAGGGGAAGTATCAAGTATCAAATTAACGGATTTTTAATTTTTTCCTAATATCATCCTAACTTTTGCGGCACATACTTTGCATTGTGGAAATCACAAAACACGAAAGAAGGAAGATGGATCATATGAGAAAGAAACTTTTATTGGCTGGCATTATGGCAGGGGTTATGGCACTGGGAGCGGTTCCCGCGTTTGCGGCGACGCATTCCGCAGACACGTCCCGCATGCAGCAGACGAACCAAGACACTCACGGGCATCACCAAGGGCAGCATCCCCAAATGGGGAATGGGGAGCAGCCTCCGGAGCCGCCGAAAGACGAGAACGGGAATCCGCTGCCGCCTCCTGACGGCAAGGGGATGCGGGGACAGCATGATGCGGACCGCAATGGGAATCAGCCGCCGGAGCAGCCCAAGGACGAAAACGGCAATCCGCTGCCGCCCCCGGATGCAGCCGGTCATGGACAGCAGAACCGGCAAAACGGAAAATAACAATCGAAAATTCAGACACAGAACCTCCGCAGGATCAATCCCTGTGGAGGTTCTGCTTTGAATCTTGGGCAAATACGGATTAATTCTTATGGAAAAATCTGTCCGGTTGCGTTATAATTGTCCTGTGCCGCTCAGGCGGATCACCGTTTGCATAACACAAGAAAAAGAGGAGAGATTTCCAGATGAAGGTTTTGGCAGCAGATGGCATTTCACCGAAGGGCATTGAGCTCTTGCAGCAGGATTTTGAAGTTGTGGTAAAGGACAAGCTTCCGGCGGAGGAACTTCTGGAGATCATTCCTGAGTTCGACGCGCTTTTGGTGCGCTCCGCTTCCAAGGTGACGGCAGAGGTCATAGAAAAGGCGGACAAGCTCAAGATCATCGGCCGCGCAGGCGTGGGCGTGGACAATATCGATATCCCTGCGGCGACCGCAAAGGGCATCATCGTGATTAATTCTCCGGGCGGCAACACCATTGCGGCAACGGAGCATACCATGGCGATGATGCTGTCCATGGCGCGCAATATTCCCGTCGCCAACGAAACCACGCAGAAAGGCGAGTGGAATCGCAAGAAGTATGTGGGCGTCGAGCTCAAGGGGAAAACGCTGGGCGTCATCGGCATGGGACGTATCGGCAGCGGTGTCGCAAAGCGTGCATTGGCCTTCGATATGAATGTCATTGCTTATGACCCGTATATCAATGAGGAGCGCGCGCACGATCTTGGCGTGAACGTCGGAACGCTGGATGACGTGGTTTCCAAGGCGGATTTCATCACGGTGCACATGCCGCTCACGCCTGACACGAAGAATATGATCTCGATGGAGCAGATGAAGAAGATGAAGCAGGGTGTGCGCCTCGTGAACTGCGCGCGCGGCGGCATCATCAACGAGGGGGACTTGGCGCAGGCCGTGAAGGACGGTATTGTGGCAGGCGCGGCCATCGATGTGTTCACGAGCGAGCCGCTTCCCGCGGATCATCCGCTCCTGGGCGTTCCGGGCATTGTGGTGACGCCTCATTTGGGAGCTTCCACGGTGGAGGCGCAGATTGGCGTTTCCATTGATGTCGCAGAGGGCGTGAAAGCCGCCTTGCACGGAGAGCCTGTTGCCACGGCGGTCAACATGGCACCGGTCTCCCCGCAGGTCATGAAGGTCATCAGCCCGTATCTTACGCTGGCGGAGCGTCTCGGATGCACGCTTTGCTCGCTGGCGGAAGGCCCCATCAAGAATGTGGAGGTCACCTATACGGGAGAGATCACGGAGGTCAATACAAAGCTTCTTACCACGGCCGTCGTCAAGGGCATGCTGAATCCGGTGATGGAGAAAGAAGTCAACTATGTGAATGCTCCCGGCTTTGCAAAGGAGCGCAATATCAAGATCAAGGAAATCAAGTCCAAGGAGAGCGAGGACTTTGCGAACCTCATTACCGTGCGCATCCAGGCGGGCGGCAAGGAGTTTTCCGTGCAGGGAACCCTGTTCGGCAATGAGGGGCGTATCGTGCGCATCAACCGCTTCCGCGTGGATGTCGATCCCCATGCGCGCATCTTGATTTGTCCGCATATCAACCGTCCCGGCATCATCGGCATCGTCGGGTCGTTGATGGGGGAGGCAGGGATCAATATCTCGGGCATGCAGGTAGGCAAGACCGATATGGAGGGCACAAACATCATGGTGCTTTCCGTTGATGATGACATTTCGGCAGAGGTGCTTACGAAGGTCAAGGGCGTCGATGGCATTTTTGATGCAAAGCTCGTGAATTTCTATGCAATTTAAGGAAACGCTGATTAAATGAGCTTTTGTCATTGTCGAAGGATTTTTCTGT
>CALGGN010000235.1 GCA_937915915.1 uncultured Selenomonas sp.
CCAATTTTCAGGTGCTTCTGTGAAACTGGCATATCTGTTTCACGGATTCAGGTTCTACGTTATCCGCTTATAAAATATGTAAACATAATACTAATCTCCTAAAGTGCATTGCAATGGGAAAGCAGTTCTTCAATGCGAGTCACAATGCGTTTTTGCTCGGCAAGAGGTGGAAGGGGCATAGCATACTTTAAAATCTTGTCTTTTGAAATATTCGGTTGAGCACCTCCAGCCCCCAATTTTACAATTTTTTTTCGCTCACCCATAAGAAAATAGAAAAGGAACTTGTTGTATACTCCGTGGTAAGGAATACATGCACAACATGCCTGATTCGTTGTTGCTGGTATTGATAATATGCCTAATTTACCTATGGTAGCCCCGTACATGGCCATCAATACACTACCGACTGGGTTCAAGCGAACCGATGAATGTCTCAGTCCTTCATGAGTAATATTTTCTGGGATATGAACAATATTTCCATCCGTCAGATCTCCCGTCTTCAACCAAGGTATGTCACCACCATAGTATTCAGGATGTTGCCTAGAGGGTGTTGCTCCTGCGCTCCAATTCCCTATATTTCCAACTCTCACCCACATCCAACTCTTCGGCACCTCAAAGGGAATCTCATCTTCCGAAATCTCCGGCAAGGGCTTTGTCTTCTTGATTTTTCCTTCTTTGATGAGCCGCTCTTTCTCTGCCCGAATCTCCCGCAAAAGTTCCTCTGCCGTTCCTTCCTCCGGACGCTGCTCCACCAGTTTCCCCTCCATGGCATATTGGAGGATGCTTTTCTTGATGGCTTCCGGGAATTTCTCATTCCATTCGTTGAGCTTCGTATAGGCTTTGTCGTATTGGTCAATATGGGGGAGCAGTTCTTCGATTTTGGAAACGATGCGATGTTGCTCGGCAAGAGGGGGAATAGGCACTGAAAGCATAATGATAGTATCTTTGCCAACGCGAGGCATTTTTACACCATATGATACCGAATTAACGATTTGCGTAACATATGGTGAACGTAGATACCACATTACATATTGGGCATTGAGTCTCCCATAACAAAAAAATGGCACTAATTCGGAAGAGCAGATTCCATCATCGGGAGCAATCAGAATCTTTTTCAAATATGGCCGTAATTTGCTGTAAAGAATATCACCTTTATTGAAAATTAGTTTATCTCCAATGATTTCTCGATTTTTTGCTTTTTCTATGCGAAGAACCTTTCCACTCTCTTTTTCTATGTCTTCCATATCCAAAGACCACATATCTGGACGTATTTCGCTAGGAGATATTTTCTTCTTGGCTTGGCTATACGAAGAAACCGCTCCCAACCTCACCCATTTCCAGCTCTCCGGCACCTCAAAGGGAATCTCGTCCTCCGAAATCTCCGGTAAAGGCTTTGTCTTCTTAATTTTTCCTTCCTTGATGAGCCGTGCTTTCTCTGCCCGAATCTCCCGCAAAAGTTCCTCTGCCGTTCCTTCCTCCGGACGCTGTTCCACCAGTTTTCCCTGTATGGCGAGTTGAAGAATGCTGTTTTTCAGTTGCTGTGCGTTCATTCATTTTGCTCCTGTTTGCAACATGTGATACAATAAGGACGTCACGACCTTCACGGCCAATCTGACCAAGAAGGGAGGGTTTTCTATGGGAGAAGCAATTGCCCCTATGCTCGCTTCTCTCCTTGTGACCGTAGTTGGCGGCGTCACCTGCCATTACGTGATCAAGTGGCTGGAACGGCGTAGCGCCCGTAAGTGACATCCAACCCGATTCCCCCGCGTATATTGTAGATACGAAGATGAAAGAGCCAACAGCGTCACCTGTTGGCTCTTTTGGGTTCTCTATGGATGCAATTGCCCCATACAACTGACTTTATTATAACAAACAGCACAGGCGATGTCAAATACCCTGCGTTTTCTGTTTTTTGTCTAAAATCCCCTTGATTTTCTCCAACACATGGTCGATCTCCGCATTCAGGGAGGCCCGTTTTTCCTGATATTTTCCGATGAGTTCCAGAGGTTCCAGGATTTCCTCTTCCTCATGGGGAAAGCCGCAGAGGTCAAGGTTGCAGCCGCCCTTGATGATTTCCTCTATGGCGTAATATTTCGCTTTGGGACTGCCCTCCTCCTCGATTTCCTGCCGATTGTCCCACCATTCCCTGACGGGTTGAAAATGTTCCGGCTTCATGGGTTTGGTCTTGGAGAAGTGCTTATAGCCCTCCGGCATATCAAGGCGATAGAACCAGATTCCCTTCGTGGGATGCGTGCGATTGAAAAAGAGCAGGTTGGTCGTGATGCTCGTATAGGGCGAAAACACGCTTCCCGGCAGACGGATGATGGTATGCAGATCAAATTCGGACAGCAATTTCTTCTTGATGTTGGTCTTGGTGTTGTCCGTGCCGAACAGGAACCCATCGGGCAGGACAACGGCAGCTCGTCCTTCCTTTTTGAGACGGTACATGATGACGCTCATGAACAGGTCAGCAGTTTCGGAATCCGCAAGGTCATCGGGGAAATGGCTCTGGATGCTTGGCTTTTCGCTGCCGCCATAAGGGGGATTCATGAGAATCTTGTCGAAGCAGTCCTTTTCCGTGTAGTCCAGCACAGCCTTCATCAAGCTGTTGTCATGGAGGATATTCGGCTCGTCAATGTCATGAAGCAGTAGATTGGTGATGGCCAGCATATAAGGGAACTGCTTTTTTTCGATGCCATGGATGGAGTTTGCCCACTGTGCACGTTCGGCGGGAGTATGCACCTGCTTTTCCAGTGCTTTCAGCCAACTGACGATGAATCCTCCGGTGCCGCAGGCAAAGTCTGTTGCCGTGTCTTAAATGATACAACGTAACGAAATCCCCTAAACTCACATAA
>CALGGN010000236.1 GCA_937915915.1 uncultured Selenomonas sp.
GCATGACAGAAAAAGACTCGGCAAGGGCAAAAGGGAATTAATCAGTGTTTCCTTAGGTTCCTGTGTTTGCCGCAAAGCGGAATTTCATTGACATATGATGGTCTATCCCGTAAACTCTAACATGGATACAAGATGGAAAAAGATGGAGGTACTTATGGAAGAGAAACACTGGAAAGATTATGATATGGTTGTCAATGGCTTGCCGCAGCAGGCAAGATATAATGAACAGACGGTAAAGGATGTGTTTTTGCCGTTCCTGAGACGGCTGACGGATCTGCGGGGGCGCATGGGACGCAGAATTATTGCGTTTTTGGCAGCGCCGCCTGCGGTGGGGGAGACCACGCTGGCCCAGTTTCTGGAAAAGCTTTCCAAGGAGCAGCAGGATATCCTGGAGGTAAAGGCGGTAGGCATGGATGGATTCCACTATCCCGCCGACTATATCGCGTCCCATTCCGTGCTGCGGGATGGCGAGGTTGTCGCCATGCGGTCCATCAAAGGGGCGCCCGAGACCTTCGATGTGGGGCAGCTGCAGTTGAAGATACAAGCTGCGCGGCGCAAGGAGACCATGTGGCCTGCTTATGACCGCCAGATCCACGATGTTGTGCCGGAGGCGGAGCCGGTGGATGCGGAGATCATCCTGCTGGAGGGGAACTGGCTGCTTCTGAAGGATGCGCGCTGGACCAATGTGCGGGTTTTTGCGGATTACAGCGTCCTGATCCGTTCGGAGCCGGAACTGCTCAGGGATCGTCTGATCCAGCGCAAGGTGCAGGGCGGTCAGAGCCAGCAGGATGCAGAAGCATTTTACGAGAACAGCGACAAGTACAATGTGGAGCGTGTTCTTCAGGATTCAGGCGCTTCCGATGAGGTCTGGATGATGCTCGAGGATGGGGATTTTGAGCTGGTGGAGCAGTTTGAGACGGCGCAAGTATAGGTGTGTGATAAAAATTTCATTGCCAAGCAGGATTTTTCTTCAGAACAGCGAATCAAGGAAATGCTACAAGGAACGATAGTTGAAGGACATGGAAAGGCGGGCTGGCATGAGCAGGGCAGATTTGGATGAATTTGTCGAGCAGGTGCGTGCGCAGTCTGATATCGTGCAGGTCGTATCCTCTTATGTAGCATTGAAGCGAAAAGGCGGACGCTACTGGGGATGCTGTCCGTTCCATCAGGAAAAGACAGCGTCCTTTTCTGTTGTGCCTGAAAAGGGCTTTTTCTATTGCTTCGGCTGTCATGCAGGCGGCAATGTATTCAAGTTCATTTCACTCATAGAAAATGTGGGTTACTTCGATGCCATCAAGCTGCAGGCAGAAAAGCTCGGCATTCCCATGCCACGGAGGCAACAGTCGCCGGAGGAGCAGGAACGGGAGCAGAAGCGGAAGGATCTCCGGAAAGTCAATGAGATGGCAAAGGATTTTTTCCATAACTGCCTTACGATGACGCACTATGGGGAGCAGGGGAAAGCATATCTGGCCGGTCGCGGGATCACGCCGGAAACCATAGAGGAATTCCAGCTGGGCTTTGCGCCGAACGCATGGGATAAGCTCTGCTCGGCATTCCGGAAACGCGGCGTGAAGCCGGAATATCTCCTGGCAGCGGGGCTGGCTTCGGAGCGTCAGCAGGACAAGGGGATCTACGATCGATTCCGCAACCGCGTGATCATTCCCATCGCGGACGAAAGGGGGCGCGTGGTGGCCTTTGGCGGGCGGGTGCTGGGCGATGGCATGCCGAAGTATTTGAACTCGCCCGAAACGGAGATCTTCAATAAGCGCAGGATGCTCTTCGGGCTGGATCGCGCACATCGGGCGATTCAGCGGGAGGGCTATGCGATCGTAGTGGAAGGTTACATGGATGCAATCTCGGTTTTCGGCGCAGGTGTGCAGAATGTCGTGGCATCTCTGGGGACGGCCTTTACGCCGGAGCACACGAAGCTGCTCATGCGCTATGCGCGGCGGATTTATTTTTGCTATGACAGTGATGACGCGGGGCAGAATGCGACGATCCGGGCGTTGGCAGTCGTGAGGAATTCGGGTGCGGAGGTCCATGTGATCGTGGTTCCCGACGGCAAAGATCCGGACGAGTTCATCCGCAGGCATGGAAAGGAAGCCTTTCAGGAACTTGTGAAGAAGGCGCTTCCATTGGTGGAGTACCGCCTGCGCTATGTGCTTTCCCATGTGCGCTATGATACACTGGAGGGCAAGGTGCGTGCGCTCAGGGAGATGCTTCCCGTGCTGTCCGGAATCCGTGACGGAGCAGAACTTGGGGAATACCGCAAGCGGCTCGCGCAAACCCTGATGCTCGATGAGGGAATCATCATGGACGAGCTGCGGCGCTATGCAAGGAATCCTCTGCCGGAGGAACCTATTGCCACAGACAAGAAAAATCTCCGGACTGTGACGAAGAAGCAGGACAACGCACTGCTTCGGGCCGGGCGCATCGTGCTCCGTACCATATGGCAGGATCCGGGAATCTATGCTCATGTGCAGGCAGTTTTGCCGGAGGGATTTCCTTCTGAAATCCAGCAGGAGATTTTGACCTATTTGGCGAATTGTATAGAAAAGGGAGAATTGCTGAATGATATCCATGCGGTGGAGTCCTTGGGCGAGGCGGCCTCGACAGAGCTTTCCCAGGCGTTGGTGGAAGAAAGCGGGGGGCAGGAGGCGTCCGTTGAGTATGAAGATGCCATCCGCATATTGCGCAAGGCCTACTTGAATTCGCTTTATATGCGGCACAGCAGGCAGTCCGAGGAGTACTTGGCTGCAGGGGATCCGGCATATCGGGAAGAGCTGCGGGAAGCGCACAGGATCAAAAAGGAAATGGATGAGTTGTAACTTGTATATGGTGTATTTGGAATTCGATGGGGAGGGCAGATGAATGGCAGAGAAAAAGAAACCTGTCACTCCTATGGGGGCTGGTGCAAATCGCAGCTCGGAAATCGTGACGAATCTGCTGAACAAGGGCAAGAAGAACGGCGGAACGCTCACCTATGGGGAGCTTATGGAGGCCCTGCAGACACAGGATCTGTCACCGGATGAGATTGATGATATGTATGATGCCTTCAGTCAGAAGGGCATTGAGATTGTAGATGATTCCTCCGTCGAATTGTCGGAGGACGAAGAGATTGACAAGACAGAAGAAGATGTTGAGATCGATCTGTCTGTTCCGGAAGGGGTAAGTATTGACGATCCTGTCCGCATGTACCTGAAGGAAATCGGACGGGTGCCTCTGCTTTCCGCAGAGGAGGAGGTCGAGCTGGCGAAGCGCATGGAGGCGGGCGACGACGAGGCGCAGAAGCGTCTTGCCGAGGCCAATCTGCGTCTTGTCGTGAGCATTGCGAAACGCTATGTAGGCAGAGGCATGCTGTTTCTGGATCTCATTCAGGAAGGGAATCTGGGGCTGATCAAGGCGGTTGAGAAGTTCGACTATAACAAGGGCTATAAGTTCAGTACCTATGCGACCTGGTGGATCCGGCAGGCGATCACGCGGGCGATTGCGGATCAGGCGAGGACCATCCGCATTCCGGTGCATATGGTCGAGACAATCAACAAATTGATCCGCGTTTCCAGGCAGCTTTTGCAGCAGTTGGGCAGGGATCCTGTTCCTGAGGAAATCGCGAAGGAAATGGATATCAGTGTCGATCGCGTGCGGGAAATCATGAAAATTGCGCAGGAGCCGGTATCGTTGGAGACACCGATCGGTGAGGAGGAAGACTCCCATCTGGGCGACTTCATCGAGGATCAGGAAGCGCCTGCGCCTGCGGATGCAGCATCTTTCATGCTGCTCAAGGAACAGCTGGAAGAGGTGCTGGACACCTTGACGCCTCGTGAGGAGAAGGTTCTGCGTCTTCGCTTCGGGTTGGATGATGGCAGGGCCAGGACGCTGGAGGAAGTTGGACAGAATTTTGGTGTGACACGTGAGCGCATCCGCCAGATCGAGGCGAAGGCGCTGCGAAAATTGCGCCATCCAAGCCGCAGCCGCAAGCTGAAGGACTTCTTGGATTGATTTCGGTGTGTTTTGAATAGGAGGAACACGAATGGAAGGGGTCATGCCCGCGAGGATTCTGGTGGTGGATGATGATGCCATCAGTTTGCGTGTCGTGCAGCGCATCTTGGCGAAGTATTATCAGGTGGAGACCGCGACATCCGGACCCGAATGTTTGGAAATCGTTCGCAGGGTGTCCTTGGATTTGATTCTCTTGGATATACAGATGACGGGGATGGATGGGTTCGAGACCCTGCGGCTGATCCGCGAAGACAAAAAAAGCGCGGAACTGCCCGTCATCTTTCTGACGGCCACAGACGATGCAGAGGTAGAGGCGAGGGGGCTGGAAGCTGGCGCGGAGGATTTCATCAGGAAGCCTTTTGTGCCGAAGATCATGCTGCACCGCATCCGACATGTTCTGGAAATCTACCGCTTGCGCTATCACTTGGAGTCAGAGGTCAGCCGCCAGATCGAGGCGACCGTGGAGAAACAGAAAAAGCTGGAAAGCTTTGTGGAGCAGACCATGCTGACGCTGGCCCATACCATTGACGCGAAGGATCGCTATACCAGCGGACATTCCGCGCGTGTGGCGCTTTATTCGCGTGAAATCGCGAAGCGTGCGGGACGCTCGGAGGAAGAACAGCGCGTCATTTACTTCATGGGGCTTCTGCATGATATCGGAAAGATCGGCGTGCCGGATGAAATCCTGAACAAGCCGGGCAAGCTCACGAATGAGGAGTATGCGGCCATCAAGAAGCATCCGGCGGTGGGGTACAAGATCCTCAACAATATGGAAAGCATCCATGAGCTTTCCGTGGGCGCCAGATGGCATCATGAGCGCTATGACGGCAAGGGATATCCGGACGGGCTGAGCGGAAAACGCATTCCAGATGCGGCGCGCATCATCGGCGTTGCGGATGCCTATGATGCCATGAGCTCATCGCGAAGCTACCGCAACTATCTTCCGCAGGACGTAATCCGCGGGGAACTGGTCAAGGGTCGCGGTACGCAGTTCGATCCGGGCTATGTGGATATCATGCTGGCTATGATGGATGAAGACAAGGATTACAGGATGCATGAAGGCAGCGAGATGGATGCGATGCCGCATAGCGTTTGAGAGGATCGGGGAGGAACGGACAGGATGGGCGTTATGCTCATCCTGTTTGTTATGGGAAGGGGATTCTTCGGATGGATCGAAGACTGCAGGCATTGGCCGATTTTGTCAAAGAAGCAAGTTTGGCGGCGGATATTGGCACGGACCATGGCTATTTGGCACTGGCGCTTGTGCGGCAGGGAAGGGCAAAGCGCGTGATAGCAAGCGATAAGAACCGTGGCCCTTATGAAGCGGCCTGCAGGAGCATACGGGAGGCAGGTCTGGAGAAGTTCATTGAAGTGCGCCTTGGGGACGGACTGCGGGCGCTGCGGCCGGGAGAAGCGGATACCATCTGCATCGCGGGCATGGGCGGCCAGCTCATCTGCGAGATACTCTCTGCTTCGCCGGAGGTGCTGTTGGAGGTGCGGCAGCTGATTCTGCAGCCGATGAACGCAGCAAAGGAGTTACGGGGATGGCTGTACGGGAACGGCTGGAAAATCGAGGATGAGTCGCTGGTAGAGGCAGATGGGCGGCTCTATGAGATCATTTCTGCCATCAAGGGGCAGGAAGCACTCCCGCCTTCCATGCTTTTATCCATCGGGCCAAGGCTCTGGGAAAAAAAGCCGCAGCTTCTGAAGCGCCATTTGGAGGAACTGGCGGCAAGACTGGAAAAGGCTGTGCGGGGCATGGAGAAGAGCCGGGCGGCGACAGCAAGCGTGAAATATCAGTCCTTGAGAGAGCAGCTCAAGGAATTGGAGGGATATATGAAATGGTAAAGTGTCAGGTTTTGATGGATGCAATGAATCGGATCGCCCCGAAAAAGCTTGCGGAGGAGTGGGACAATCCGGGTCTCCTGGTGGGAAGTCCGCAGCAGGAGGTCGCGCGTGTGCTCATCTGTCTGGATGTGAGCGATGAGGTAGTCGAGCAGGCAATCCACCGGGATGCCCGGCTCATCATTTCCCACCACCCGATCCTGTTCCGTGCAATCAAGGCTGTCCGCACGGATCTGCCGATCGGAAGGCGTTTGGAAAAGCTGCTCAAGCACGATATTGCGGTCTTTGCGGCACATACGAATCTGGACAGTGCGCTTGGCGGGGTGAACGATGTTTTGGCGGAGAAAATCGGTCTGGTGGACATCGTTCCTCTGGAGGCGGCCGACAGGATGGAAGAGGATGCGCTCCCTGCCTTGGGGCGCATGGGGAGACTTCCTGCGCCCATGTCTGCAAAGGATTTTGCGGAGCATGTGCGCAGCTTGCTGCCGACGAGTGCGGTGCGGCTCACGGAAGCGGGAACGCACCCGGTACAGAAGGTTGCGCTCTGCAGCGGATCGGGAGCGGATTTTATTTCCAAAGCGGCTTTTTTGGGCGCGGATGCCTATGTGACGGGAGACGTGCGGTATCATGATGCGCAGCATGCAAAGGAAGCGGGAATCCATCTGATAGATGCAGGGCATTTCGGGACGGAGTTTCCCATCGTGCATGCGCTGAAAACGCGGTTGGAGCAGGAATTGGGGAAGCAGGCGGAATTCGTTGAGTTATTGGAGGATACGGAGTCGAAGGATTTTTTTGAGGTAATTTGTGAGTGAACAGAAGCCTGTGTGGGTATTGGAGACTGAGGCATGCCAAAGAAGAAAAAGACGGTATACGTTTGTCAGGAATGCGGATATGATGCGCCACGCTGGCTTGGGAAGTGTCCGGGCTGCGGCGCATGGAACACAATGGCGGAAGAAATTCTTCAGCCGGAAAGGTCACCGGGGCTTCGTGCGGGGCTTTCGGATGCGTCGAAGCCG
>CALGGN010000237.1 GCA_937915915.1 uncultured Selenomonas sp.
GGGGGGACGATGCTTTCCACGGGACGCGGCGAGGTGCTGGAGCGTCTGCCGTCCCTTCCCGAACTGCCTGTCGTATTGGCAAAGCCGCGCATAGCGGTGTCTACTGCATGGGCTTATCGGACTTATGATGCGGTGGGGGCGGACAGACACCCGGATAACGAAGCCATACAAAAAGAAATTGTGCGCGGAGACTGGAAAGCTGTTTCGTCCTTATTGTGCAATGTGCTGGAACGTGTTACTATAAAGAAGTATGAGATAATTGCGGACTATGAGCAGCTGATGCTGGAGCATGGCGCCATGGCCAGCATGATGTCTGGCAGCGGGCCCACCGTGTTCGGGCTTGCAGAGTCTAAGGAACGCGCACAGGCAATAGCGAATGCTTTGAGAAAGGAAACGGATGGGGAAATTTTCGTAACGCATACCGTTGGGGAAAAGGTTTAGGAACTGGTAAGAAATAAATTTAAAATTTATTTATGAACAGTTCCTTAGGGTGTATTGGACAGAATTGAGGGAGATGCTATGGACAACAGGTTAGCGCCAATCAAACTGGACAGCTATCAGCCGCTTCGGGAAGTCGTATGTGAGTCCTTGCGGGAGGCCATCCGCAAGGGAATCTTGAAGCCCGGGGAACGTCTGATGGAAATCCAGCTTGCTGAGGATCTGGGCGTCAGCCGTACACCTGTCCGGGAAGCCATCCGCAAGCTGGAACAGGAAGGCTATGTCATCATGATGCCGAGGCGCGGTACCTATGTTGCGAATATGTCCATCCGTGATGTCAATGAGATCTTTGAGATCCGCACCGCATTGGAATCCTTGTCCAACGGGATGGCGGCGGAACGCATCACGGAGGAGGAACTGGAACGTCTGCAGCGGCTTTTGGTCATGATCGGCGGTCACATCAAGAGCAAAGATATGGACAAGATCGTGGAGACGGACATCGAGTTCCATGAGCTTCTGTACCAAGCCAGCCGGAATACACGGCTCATCGGCATCATCGCGAATCTGCGGGAGCAGCTTACGCGCTTCCGTACGCTCTCCATGTCCTACCCGGGACGCTTGGAGGCGACGCTGGAGGAGCATCGCGATATGGTGGAAGCCATCGCCAAGGGGGACGTGAAAGCAGCCCGCAAGGCGGCGGAGCGCCATATGGAGCATTCGGAGCAGACCTTGCTGAAAGCAATGGATGCGATGGAACATCAAAGGGAATCCAATAAGAGGAAGAAAAATCAGGAGGAATCGTGAAATGTCAGATTTGGTAACGGTGATCCTTGCGGCAGGGAAGGGCACGCGCATGAAATCCGCGCTGCCGAAGGTGCTTCATGCGGCCGGCGGAAAGCCTATGCTGCAGCATGTGCTGGATGCGGCGAAGGAAGCAGGCGCACGAAGGAATATCGTAGTGACCGGTTTTGGCGGCGATGTGGTAGAGCAGGCCATGCAGGGGCAGGCGGAGTTCGTCACGCAGGCGGAGCAGCTTGGCACAGGCCATGCGGTGATACAGACAAAAGACCTGCTTTCGGATGAGACGGGGACGGTCATGGTACTCTGCGGCGATACGCCGCTCCTGACGGGCGAACTTCTGAAAAAGCTGTACGATGCGCATACGGAGGCAGGAGCAAAGGCAACGGTTCTTACGGCTGTCATGCCTGACGCGACGGGCTATGGGCGGATCATCCGCTCGGCGGACGGCAGCGTGGAGAAAATCGTTGAGCACAAGGATGCAAGCGAAGAGGAGCGCAAGGTTAGGGAAGTCAACTCCGGCATTTACTGCTTCGACGCGAAAGCGCTGTTCGATGCACTTTCCAAGGTGACAAACGACAATGTGCAGGGCGAGTACTATCTGCCCGATGTGCTGGAAATTTTAAAGGACAAGGGCGAAAAGATATGGGCTGTTGCTGCGGACGACTATGAATGTACACTGGGCATCAATTCACGCCAGCAGCTTGCCTCCGCAGAGAAGATCCTGCGCCGTCGCAAGAATGAGCAGCTGATGGCGGACGGCGTGACCATCATGGATCCGGATACCACCTTCATCGATGCGGACGTGGAAATCGGGCGGGATACCATCATCTACCCTTTCACATGGATCGAAGGAAAGACGAAGATCGGCGAAAATTGCGTGCTGGGGCCGAACAGCCGTTTTCAGGATGCAATGATCGGCAGCGGCGTGACCGCGCATTTTGTCTATGCCCATGAATGCGAGATCGCCGATGGTGTGACCATGGGACCCTATGTCCATATCCGTCCGGATACGAAGCTTTCCGAAAAAGTCAAGATCGGGAATTTCGTGGAGGTCAAGAATTCCAATGTCGGCGTGGGGACGAAGCTGCCGCATCTTTCCTATATCGGCGACTGCGATATGGGGGCGGGGGTCAATATGGGCTGCGGCACGATCACGGTGAACTATGACGGCAAGAAGAAGTTCCGCACCGTTGTGGGAGACAATGCGTTCATTGGCTGCAACTCGAATCTGGTGGCTCCTGTCACGGTAGAGGACGGGGCCTATGTGGGCGCGGGCTCTACCATCACCAAGAGGGTCCCGAAGGACAATCTGGCCATCGCACGCGCGCGCCAGACGAATATCGAGAATTGGCTGGACAAGCGCAAATAGGATATAGGAGCGCTGTCCACCTTGCGGCAGGCTCGAATCTCTGTGTATGTGTAGTATGGGAGGCTTTGAACAAATGGCATTAGACAATGGAAATTTGTGCATCCTGACGGGGAATGCAAATCCGGAGCTTGCAAAAAGAATTGCGGATCATATCGGAGTCAATCTTTGCGATGCATATGTTGGCCACTTCAACAATGGCGAGACACAGGTCATGATCAGCGAAAGCATCCGGGGGAAGGATATCTTCATCATCCAGCCGACCTCACAGCCAGTCAACGACAATCTTATGGAACTGCTGATTATGACGGATGCCTGCAAGCGCGCGTCCGCGCACAGCATCACGGGCGTCGTGCCCTACTACGCGTACGCGCGCCAGGATCGCAAGACACGCGGCCGCGAGCCGATTTCAGCGAAGCTCGTGGCGAATCTCATGGAGACCGCGGGACTTACGCGTGTCGTGACCGTAGACTTGCATGCGGGGCAGATCCAGGGCTTCTTTGATCTTCCTGTCGATCATCTGGCCGCCGCACCGGTCATTGCGAATTACTTCCGTGCACAGAATTTTGAGGACATCGTCGTGGTATCGCCGGATCTTGGCGGTGTCACGCGCGCGAGGATTCTGGCGGATCATCTGCACGCTCCCATCGCTATCATCGAGAAGCGCCGCCCGAAGCCGGGATATGCCGAGGTCATGAATCTCATCGGCGATGTGGAGGGCAAGACCGCCATCATGATCGACGATATCGTGGATACGGCAGGCTCCCTCTGCGAGGGCGCCAAAGCTCTCAAAAAGCTTGGAGCGAAGCGCATTTTTGCCTCCTGCTCCCATGCGATCCTGAGCGATCCGGCAGTGCAGCGGATCAACGAATCCTGCATCGAAAAGCTGATCATCACGGACACGATTGCCCAGCCGCCCGAGAAGCAGTCTCCCAAGCTGGTGACGCTTTCCATGGCCGGACCGATTGCGGATGTCATCATGCGCATCCAGTCCCATCGCTCCGTCAGCCAGTTGTTCCGTTGAATTTCTCAGTTCTTATACCACATGTCCGCCCCCATGGGGGCGGGGGACCGCCGCAGGCGGTGGTGGGGGGCTGCATGCAATCATAATGACGTTTACTGTAGGCTTGTTTGGATTTGTGAATTGGAGGTTCAGTTTATGTGTGGTATTGTAGGTTACATCGGCAGCGGTGAGGCAGCGGAGTTCCTGTTGGAGGGACTTTCCAAGCTGGAGTACCGCGGCTATGACTCCGCGGGCATTGCGGTTTATGATGGCTCGGATGTCCGCGTGGAAAAGAGCGTGGGGCGTCTGGCGGCTCTGCGCGACAAGATCCGCGAGGATATGCCGAAGGGCAGCTTGGGCATCGGACATACCCGCTGGGCGACCCACGGCCGTCCGTCGGACAGCAATGCGCATCCGCATACGGATTGCTCCGGGGATTTTGTCATTGTGCATAACGGCATCATCGAGAACTACCTGGGGCTGAAGGAAGATCTCATCGAGAAGGGGCATGCCTTCAAATCGGAAACGGATACCGAGGTTGTGGCGCACCTTTTGGAAGAAGTCTACAACGGTGATTTCGAGGCTTCCGTGCGGGAGGTCCTGAGACGCATCGAAGGTTCCTATTCGCTGGTGTTCATGTCGAAGAAGCACCCTGACCGCCTCATCTGCACGAAGCAGGACAATCCGTTGGTCATTGGTCTGGGCGAAGGCGAGAATTTCGTCGCTTCGGATATCCCCGCGATCATTGCGCGCACGCGCCGCACCTTTATCATGAATGACGGCGAGGTTGCCGTGGTGCGGAAGGATTCGATCGAGATCACGGACCGTCGTGGCGAGCCTGTGAAGAAAAAGGTGTTTGAGGTCAACTGGAATGCAGAGGCCGCAGAAAAGGGCGGCTATGAGCATTTCATGCTGAAGGAAATCCATGAGCAGCCGAAGGCTGTGCGCGATACCATGAGCCAGCGCATCGCAAAGGACGGCTCCGCGATTGTCATGGACGAGCTGAAATGGGATGCGGAGTTCTTGAATTCCTTCAACAAGATTTATATTGTTGCCTGCGGCACGGCGTACCACGCGGGGCTGGTCGGGAAGTTCTACATCGAGAAGCTTGCGCGCATCGTGGTAGAGGTGGATGTTGCTTCTGAGTTCCGCTATCGTGATCCTGTGGTGGATGAGAACACCCTGCTGATCGTGGTGAGCCAATCCGGTGAGACCAGCGATACCTTGGCGGCCTTGAAGGAGTCCAAGCGCCTTGGCGCGAAGACGCTTGCCATCACGAACGTGGTCGGTTCCTCGATTGCGCGGGAGGCGGATCAGGTGCTTTATACCTGGGCGGGGCCGGAAATCGCTGTTGCCTCGACCAAGGCTTATACGACGCAGTTGGTGCTCATGTTCATGCTGGCGCTTTACATGGCGGAAATCAAGAAGACGGTGAAGCCGGAGCGCTGCCGTGAGCTGATTTCCCTCCTGAAGAAGCTGCCTTCGCAGGTCAGCGAGACCCTTTCCGATGTGGAGCCGATCAAGACGTTCGCGAAGCATTACGGCTTCAATGAGGATGTGTTCTATATCGGGCGTTCCCTGGACTATGACGTGGCGCTGGAAGGTGCGTTGAAGCTCAAGGAGGTTTCCTACATCCATGCGGAGGCATATGCTGCGGGCGAGCTCAAGCATGGCACATTGGCTTTGATCATCGAAGGTGTCCCGGTCATTGCGCTTGCGACGCAGAAGAGCGTCTACGAGAAGACGCTTTCTAATATCAAGGAAGTCAAGGCGCGCGATGCGGTGGTCATCGGCATTGCGGCTGAGGGCGATGAAGAGCTGGAGAAATATGTGGATCATGTGATGAAGGTGCCAGAGACGGATGAATTGCTGATTCCCCTCCTGACCGTCGTGCCGTTGCAGCTTTTGGCATACTATGCGGCGATCACGCGCGGCTGCGATGTGGATAAGCCGAGGAATCTGGCAAAGTCCGTCACGGTGGAATAAACAATAGTAAAGACATCAGGTTACAGGGAAAGCAGGCGCTTTCCCTGTGATTTTGTTGCGGTCAATGGTGTGGAATGTTACAATAAGGAACTGGATAATCAACGAGAAATGGGGCTTGGACATCATTCGAAACAACTACCCAACGGGAAAAAAGGAACTGAGGAAACAGGGGACGCAGCAGGGAGCAGCACAGGGGCAGCCGATGGCGGAGCTTCCCGAGGATGTGCTGGTGGGGCGAAACGCGGTGACGGAGGCCTTGAAGAGCGGGCGGGGCATCAATCGCATCCTGCTTGCGGACGGGGAAAGGGACGGCTCGGTAAAGACGATCGTCGCACTGGCCAGAGAGCGCGGCATCGTGACGGAATTCGTGAACCGTTCAAAAATCGAAAAACTGGCAGCGGGACATCGCCATCAGGGCGTGCTGGCTCATGTGTCTCCCGTGGCATACGTGACGGTGGAGGAAATCCTGGAACGTGCCGCACAGGCAGGGGAGCCTCCCTTTTTGCTGCTGCTGGACGAGCTGGAAGATCCGCACAATCTGGGGGCGCTTCTCAGGACAGCGGATGCGGCGGGGGTGCATGGCGTACTGATACCGAAGCGCAGGAGCGTGTCGCTTTCCGCTACGGTTGCGAAGACTTCTGCCGGCGCTGTGGAATATGTTCCTGTCGCAAAAATCGGGAATATGGTGCAAACCTTGAAGATGCTCAAAGAGAAAGGGCTATGGGCAGTCGGTGCAGATATGGACGGCAGCCAATCCTACGACGAGGCGGATCTGACAGGCCCTATGGCGCTGGTCGTGGGAAGCGAGGGACATGGTATGAGCCGTCTTGTGAAAGAGCACTGCGACTTTATCGTGCGTCTGCCGATGGTGGGAAAAATCAATTCGCTGAACGCATCTGTCGCCGGGTCGATCCTCATCTATGAATCCTTTCGCCAGCGCTTAAGGAAAAAGCAAGAGGTGTAATATGAGGCGAAGGGAGCATTATATCATTGACGGCTATAACCTCATCCACGCATGGCCGGAGCTGAAGGCGCTGCAGTCCAATCTTTCGGAGGCGCGGGACAGGCTCATCCATGTTCTTTCGGAATATGGCGCTTATGAAAATTTGGATATTACGATTGTTTTTGATGCGTTGTTCACAGAGGATGAGGAACATACGGAAAAGCCGCATCAGCATCTTGAGATCATTTATACCGGCGCGGGGGAAACCGCAGACAGCCGTATCGAGCGCATCGCCTATGCATCGGTCAGAAGGGGGCGCGAGGTGCATGTGGTAAGCTCCGATGGCGCTGTGGAGAGCGTGATTCTTGGGGCAGGCGCCTATCGGCATCCCTCTGCGGAATTCCGGCGTGCCGTGCGAAAGGCCAAGAAACAGATACAGCAGGAGTACCTCGGGCCGGTGATATTGCCGCTGGCCAGAAACGAGGTCGGAGGACAGCTGGATGCAGATACGAGCGCAAAATTGGACGCCTTCCGCAAGCGGCGCGACTGAGCGTATAGCATCGGTTTCACGAGATTGTCTGTGCACAAGTCTTGACGAGTCAGCTGTTGGTGGGGTATAATTTTGGTGTTGGGGATTCTCGGAAGAGAGTCTTTCACGGTGCTTGAAGCATCAGGAATACGCAGCCGCGTTTTCGGATTATGGGGGTCATGCGATGGAAGCGGAATCCACTATGGAGCAGAATATAGAAGAGTACAATGAATTTGACCAACTTACGGATGAAGAACTCATCCTTGAGATCAAGGACAATCTCAACAATTCCGCGCTGGATTACATCATCAACAAATATCGGAACTTCGTGAGGGCGAAGGCCCGTTCCTACTTCTTGATCGGGGCGGACCGCGAGGATATCATTCAGGAGGGCATGATCGGCTTTTACAAGGCCATCCGTGATTTCCGGAATGATAAGCTGTCTTCCTTCCGCGCCTTTGCGGAGCAGATCGGAAGAGCACACGTCTGAACTCCAGTCACGATCAGATCTCGTATGC
>CALGGN010000238.1 GCA_937915915.1 uncultured Selenomonas sp.
CGTTACTGGAGTTCAGACGTGTGCTCTTCCGATCTGCCAAACACAACCGCCCGAAACGTGCCGTCCTCCTTTAGCGGCAACGAACTGTGAAAGAGCAAATTACCGTTGTACCGCGTGTAAATCCCGCCCACGCGATAAAGATAATCGACATGCCGCGCCAAAACAGTGCTTTCGACAAAATACGACACCAGATCATCGATGATGCGTTCTTCGTCCGCCGTCAGCGCATAAGGATTGTCCAGCAACATGTCCGTCGGAAAATCCTTCAGCGGATACGCTTTGCCGTCCGCAAGAGTAACAGTCAATTTGTCCCGGTCAATTTTATCGAGCAACAGTCGTTCGTTCATCCGAAAATCGGGGTTGCGCTTGATGAGAGCGCCTTCCAGCTTGAACATCATGAGCGTGATAATGCGCTCGGCTTCATGCAATGTGTCGCTCACCGTGCGCCGCGCGGCAAAAGTAGTGAGCGTGCGCAGATTTATACCGTAGCCGCGTTCCAACACATCTGTGTTGCCGTAATGCAGGCTGTTTCTCACAACGGCGGCAATACACGCCTTGTTGCCCATCGATGCGCCCATCCACAGCGCATCGTGGTTCCCCCACTGAATATCGACGTTTTTATGCTCGATTAAATTGTCAAGAATAACATCGGGACGTGAGCCACGGTCAAAGAAGTCCCCAATAATATGTAGGCGGTTTACCGCCATACGTTTGATGAACACGGTGAACGCAAAAATGCAATCTTCGGCAGCATTAACGGCGACAATGGCGGAAAACAGCTTTTGGTGATAGACCATTTGTGCCTCGTTGCCCTCAGGACGAGTATTGATAAGTTCCAAAATAATTGAGGCATATTTTTCGGGGATAAAGCCGCGAATTTTGAACGACGGGAATTTATAGCTCATCACCTTGGCAAGTTCCAGAAGATTATACAATGTCTTCCGATACCAATCGGGCGTTATGCGGCCTTCCTCGTGCAAATTCCGCAGCTTCTCCCGCGGATAATATATGAGCGTGCAAAACTCCGCCTTTTCCTCTTGTGTCATGCGCACGCCAAAAACGTAATCCACTTTTTCGCGGATCACGCCGGAGCAATTATTGATGATGTGATAAAACAGGTCGTACTCACCGTGCAAATCGCTCATGAAATGTTCCACTTCCTTGGGAAGCGAAAGGCGCGCCATAAGATAAATCAATTTCTCGTATACAGCTTCTTTGCTCGGATATTTTTCGGCTAAAAGCCGCATGATATTCTGGTCGTAACCTGACGGGGCAGCAATCATATGTGGCATGGCCTCCTTCATGGACATTGTTGTGTACTTGTCTTCTTCGACAATCATGCTTCCATTCCTGCCACATTTACCACCTCGCAAAAAAATCGACAATCGGTTCAAGCCAAGGCTCTGCACAACAGTAAGCAAGACGGAAATCGTCCGATTTCCATACGCCCTTACATGAAAATTGCCAATCAGCCAAGCCGTCAGGCGCAGATTGATTGGCTGTTTTCATGTAAGGGCGTGTGGACACCGCAGGTGTCCGATAAGTTTTTACCCAATATCGAATACCGTGCGATCCTTGCGTCCGACCTTTTTGGGCAGGAGCACGTGCAAGACACCGTTCTCAAAGGTCGCGCTGACCTGTTCCTGATCGATATCATCCACGTAAAAACTGCGCTCAAACTTGCCGGTACGGCGCTCATGACACAGGTATTTCAGCGGCATTTCCGGCTCCAGACGTTCCGCGCTGATGGAGAAATGATTGTCCTCATCATAGGAAATCATGATTTCTTCCTTTGTGAAGCCCGGCAGCTCCGCGAAGACCTCATAGCGATCCTCGGTGTCGACCACATCCACACGAAAATCAGCCAAAGCGCCGCTGACGCGCCCCACCGGGTTGAAGGGCTGGTCCATCGCGAAATCCAGCACCCGCTCCAGCACCTCACGGCCCCGCTCGGCATTGTCTTTGATATTGAACGGCATCATACGAAACATCTGCAATCCCTCCTAGTCAAATCTTTAAATCCATACTCCAATTATACGATTGTTTTTTGAAACTTTCAATCACAATTTGGGCGTGTTGATTAAATGAGCTTAGTCCAGATTTGTGGGGATTGGCTGTCCATGCAAGGCGACAAACCGCAGGCATAGTGGTGCTATGCTGAGGATTTGTCAACGCAGCAGGGGCAGTCAAGACCCGCGAAGATGGGCTGAGTGAATTAATCAACACGCCCTTATCCCTCGATATAATGGCTGAAACTCCCGATCACAAGCTGCGGGAATTCCCTGTGCAGCTCTTCCAGGAACATCCTCGTCCCCACTGCCCTGCCTTCCGGCTCAGGCATGATATCCAGGAATGCGTCCGGATCCACATTGAGATTTCGCACCTGTATCATCTGCACCGGCAGCTCACGGAAGAATGCCTGCCATGCCGCAAGCTCCTCCTCCCTGTCATTGAATCCGGGAAAATATAAGAGATTCAGGGAGACGTACACACCATGCTCCAAGGCGTAGCGGATGGAACGCTTCACGTCCTCCAGACGGTAGCCGGCACGATAATACGCATCATAGCCTTCCTCCCGCGCGCTGATGATGGAAACACGCATGGAGTCCAGTCCGGCATCCACAATTTTCTTCACGCCCTCCGTATAGCCCGCATTGGAATTCATATTGATCTGGCCGCGCTGTGTCTTCTGGCGGATCAGGCGGATGCCCTCCGCAATATTGTCCGCTGCAAGGGACGGCTCTCCCTCGCAGCCCTGACCGAAGCTCACAATGCCGTCGGGCGCGACGGACAGATGATAAATCCCCACCTCTGCAATCTCTTGGGGCGTCGGACGGAACGTGATGCGCTGCTGCGGCGAAGGGCAGCATTCCGCAGGCTGCAGGGAAATACAGCCAAAGCAGTTCGCGTTGCAGACAGGAGAAGTGGGAATCCCCGCCTCCCAGCGCCGGTAGAAAAGGTTCTGCGCCGTGCAGCAATGCCATTTCAAGGAGCATCCGGCCACCTGCTCCACAATGCGATTCCGCGGAAGCTCCTTTTGGGTACGCTTCACCAGCTTCTTCAAATCCTTCGTATTGTAGTGCAGGGGATCCCATTTGTCGTTCTCATCCGTATAGACCGCCGCCGCATAGAGCGCATCCCGATAGACCACCACCGCCGTATAGCCGTAAAGCGGCAGTCTCTCCGCATCGTCCCCGCGCTCATAGGCCGGAAGATAGAGCCTGGTATAGCCGGCGGGCAGGATGGCCGCCACCGCACGCCCGACGATGGGAAGCACCTCTCCCTCCGGTGAAATGCCCACTGCATTCCTTCCCGGCAGGAACATCAGATCCGCGCTTTCCGGCAGCGGCACCAGATCCTCCGGCGTAAGCGGCACATTCGTGCGCCCGGTGCGTCCCATGCCTGCAAAGCCCGGCATATCATAGATCTCGCCGTCTTCGTCGGCATAAAGGGCTGTGATCTCACTCATGCTTCGACCTCCTGTTTTCCTGTCGGCTCGTCCTGCGCCTGTTCCCGAGCGTTCTTTTTCTTCTTTTCCTTTTTGGGATTGTAGCGGTTCATCGCATGGTCGATATCCTCCGTCACGATGCATTCCACCGCGGGAAGGAGATATCGGACAGCCTCGCGGATTTTGGGCACATCCTCCTCCGAAAACGGCGCCAGTACATGATGGATGACCGTCCAGCCCGGCAAGGGACGCCCAATGCCGATGCGCACCCGGGCGAAATTCTCATCCCCCACATGCGCAAGCACCGACTTGATGCCGTTATGCCCCCCTGCGCTCCCCTTGCGGCGCAAACGGATCGTCCCCACGGGAATATCCATATCATCGTGCGCCACGATCAGGTCCTCCGCCGGAAGCTTGTACCATCGCAACAGCGGCCCCACGGCCTCGCCGCTGTTGTTCATATAGGTCTGCGGCTTGACCAGAAGCACTTTCTCCG
>CALGGN010000239.1 GCA_937915915.1 uncultured Selenomonas sp.
AATTGCGGCGACTCGAACAAAAATTGGCGATGATGATAATCTGGGCGACGACGGCGGCTTGTGCATTTATAGCGGGCTATCTTTTTGAGCAATGGCTGTTGCCGAGCGTCGGACAATTTTTCGGGCTGTTGTGGCTGGGCGTTTTAATTGACGCGGTGGCTTATCTGACTTGGGCACTCGCCCTTGAAAAAACCTCGAACACGGCGTGGACGGCTAATTTGGCGTATCTGGTTCCGATATTGGCGATACTCATCTCAACGTTTGCTTTCGGCGATGAACTTTCGCTTGCTGTGATACCCGCGCTGATTTTGATTATAGGAGGAATTTTCATCAATTCAAAGTAAAAAAAGAACTCGCAGATGCTTGATGTCACTAGCTCCAAGCCTAACGTCCAAAACGACTCTGCGAATTCTTTTTTGGAAGAAAACGCAGATGCTTGATGTCGCTAGACCCCAAGCAGAACGTCCGAAACAACTCTGCATTTTTTTCCGCCGATAATATATCATGACGGCTTTTAATCCGCAATAAAAATCTTTTACCAAGGAGTGAATAGATTGGAAAAAAGTTCTTCAGTGAATTTGTTTGGAAAAAATGTAGTCGCGCTGGAAAATTTTTCGGCGGAAGAAATTCGCTTGGTGCTAAACACCGCCCGCAAGATGAAACAAATTATTCGACGCGGCGGCGAAAAAAAATTGCCTAACCTGCGCGGCAAGGCGATTGTCAATCTTTTCTATGAGCCGTCGACCAGAACGCGGACTTCCTTTGAACTGGCGGGCAAATATCTTGGCGCGGACGTTGTGAGCATTAACAGCGGCACAAGTTCAATCGTCAAGGGCGAAAGTTTGCGCGATACTCTGCGGACGATTGAGGCAATGGGCGTCGATGCAATCGTTATGCGTCACAAAGCCGAGGGCGCGGCTGATTTCGCAACGCAAGTTGTCAAGCCCGTTATCATCAACGCTGGCGACGGAGCACACGCGCACCCCTCGCAAGCTCTGTTGGATTTATTTACGATTGAACAGCACAAAGGACATCTGGAGGGACTGAAGGTTGCGATACTGGGGGATATCCTGCACAGCCGCGTGGCGCGTTCGGATATCCAAGGCATGCGGAAAATGGGGATGGAAGTGCATCTTGCGGGGCCGAAGACCTTGCTGCCGCGTTTCCTCTTTCAAGAGCCGGGCATTTTTGTGCATGAGCGTATCGAAGAAGCCATGGAAGCCGCTGATGTGATCAATGTGCTGCGCATCCAGCTGGAGCGCCAAAAGGCAGGGCTGTTCCCTTCCATGCGGGAGTACGCACGCGTGTTCGGCGTGAATGAAAAACGGCTCAGCCTTGCGAAAAAGGATGTGCTGGTGCTGCATCCGGGGCCGATGAACAAGGGGCTGGAAATTGCTCCCGATGTGGCATACGGAGATCATTCTGCCATCCAGGAGCAGGTGCAGAACGGCGTGGCCATCCGCATGGCGATTTTGACTTTGATTTTGACAGGGGGCAGGAAAGATGCTGTTGATTAAGGGCGGGCGAGTCATTGATCCGAAGAATCGGATGGATGAAGTTGCCGATGTGCTCATTGAGGGCGGAAAAATCAAGGAAATCGGAAAAGATTTGGAAGCGGATGGCGCGAAAATCGTGGACGCGAAGGGGAAAATCGTGACGCCCGGTCTGATTGATATGCATGTGCATTTCCGTGAACCGGGGCAGGAGGCAAAGGAGGATTTCCTGTCCGGCTCCAAGGCGGCTGCAGCAGGCGGCTTCACGACAGTCGCGACGATGCCGAACACGAAGCCTGTGGTGGATACCGCGGCGCTGGTCCGCAGCATGAAGGAGCGTGCGGATTCCGTGGGCATCATCCACGTGGAGATCATCGGCGCGCTGACCAAGGGGCAGAAGGGTGAGGAACTTGCGGAGCTTGGCGATATGGTGCAGGAGGGCGCCGTCGCTTTTTCGGATGACGGGCACTTCGACGATTCCGCCAAGGTCTTCATGAACGGACTGGATTACCTGCACACCTTCGACAAGGTCATCATCAGCCATGAGGAAGAGACGAGCCTTGTGGAAGAGGGCGTCATGAACGAGGGGCACCGAAGCGCAATGCTCGGTATGAAGGGGCGTCCCACGGTTGCAGAGGACATCGCTGTGGCAAGGGATGTGCTGCTGGCGGAATATACGGGCGGACGCGTGCATGTGGCCCATATCAGCTCCGGACGTTCCGTGGAGCTCGTGCGGGAGGCCAAGAAGCGCGGCGTGCGCGTGACGGCCGAGGTCACGCCCCAGCATCTCACGATGACGGATGAACTGGTGAATCCCTACGACAGCTGCACGAAAATCAATCCTCCCCTCAGGGAGCAGAAGGATGTGGATGCCGTGTTGGCAGGCCTTCTGGACGGCACCATCGACGCAATCGTGACGGATCACTCCCCCCATGCGCAGGAGGAAAAGGATCGGGAGTACATCTACGCGCCCAGCGGTTTTCCGGGGCTGGAAACTTCCCTCGGCATTCTGCTGACCGATCTTTATCATAAGGGCAAGGCGGAGCTGCCGCTGCTCATTTCCAAAATGACATGGGAGCCTGCAAAGATCTTCGGGCTGGATGCGGGGACGCTGTCTGTCGGGAGCCCCGCGGATGTGGCAATCATCGATACAGAGCTTGCATGGACAGTGGACGACAAGGAATTTTATACACGCGGCACCCATTCGCCTTTCGTCGGGCGCAGGCTCAAGGGCAAGGCAGTCATGACCATCGTGGATGGAACCATTGTCATGCAGGATGGCAAAGTAATGGACGATACTACTCTCAGTTAGAAATTTTATTTCTTACTGAGAGTACATGAGACTTCAGTCGTGCGCACGCACGACTGGCTTTGATAAAAATTCCTTGATTATTTGTTAAAATTTTTATCAAAGATAAGTATGAGATGTGCGAGTGAGGTGTTATCTTTGAACGGAAAGCTGATTCTGGAGGACGGAAGCATATTCACGGGGAAACTTCTGAACCATAGCAAGGCCACGGGCGAGGTAGTTTTCAATACGGGCATGACGGGTTATCAGGAAATCCTGACAGATCCTTCCTATTGCCGCCAAATCGTGACGCTCACTTATCCCTTGGTGGGGAATTACGGCATCGCGGAGCTTTTTATGCAATCCCGCAAATCCTTTGTCAATGGCTTCATCATCGGCGAGCTTTGCGACGAGGGGAGCAACTGGCACTATGAGATGTCTCTCGCGGATTTTTTGACGAAACAGGGAATTCCCTGCCTGTATGATGTGGACACGCGGGCGGTCACGCGAAAGATCCGCTCCGCAGGCACGATGAAGGGCATCATCGTTTCGGAGGACGCAGCGCAGACGGAGATCGACGAACTCCTTGCCGTTCCCATAAAAAAGGAGGTTGTGGCGGAGGTCACAACGCCCTCTGTCTATGAAATCGCGGCAGAAAAGGAGGATGCGCCCCATGTGGTGGCCATGGACTTCGGTGTGAAGCAGAACATTCTGGATTCCCTGCATCGTCTGGGCTGCAGACTGACTGTCGTGCCATGCCATACGAAAGCAGAAGAGATCCTTGCCATGCAGCCGGATGGCATCTTTCTGTCCAACGGGCCGGGAGATCCGAAGGACTTGCCGGAAATTACCGGGGAAATCAAGAAGCTGATCGGAAAAAAGCCCATGTTCGGCATCTGCCTCGGACATCAGCTGTTCGCGCGGGCGATGGGAGCCGACACCTATAAGCTGAAGTTCGGGCATCGCGGCTCGAACCAACCCGTCAAGAATTTGAAAAACGGGCGTGTGCACATCTCCTCGCAAAATCATGGCTATGCTGTGAATGAAGCTTCTTTGCGGGGACTGCCGCTGGAGGTCACACACATTTCGGTCAATGACGGGACGGTTGAAGGCATCCGCCATACCGAGCTTCCGATTTATTCTGTCCAGTATCATCCGGAGGCATCACCGGGACCGGATGATAATCTGTATCTTTTCGATGAATTCCTGACAATGATGAAGGAGGGCTGAGATCATGCCAAAGAAAGAACATCTGAACAAGGTCATGGTCATCGGCTCCGGCCCGATCATCATCGGACAGGCGGCGGAATTCGACTATGCCGGCGCGCAGGCCTGCCGGGTCCTGAAGGAGGCCGGCGTCAACGTCGTCCTCGTCAACTCCAACC
>CALGGN010000240.1 GCA_937915915.1 uncultured Selenomonas sp.
GCCTAGCCTATGAAGATTTATCCTGCGTCCTATCTTAAAATTTATTTATTGCCAGTTCCTTATGAAGAAATATTGCGAGGAACGTTATGAGCATTGACGCGACAAACGAGAAGCGATTCGAAGAGGACATTGAAGCCTTTTTCCTTTCCCCTGCCGGTGGTTATGCCAAAGGTACGGACACTTATGACCCGAAACTGGGGCTTTATGTGGATACGCTCCTATCCTTTATCCGGAGAACACAGCCGAAGGCATGGAAACGCCTTGAACAGGCAAATCAGGTAGATGCCGTGCGGAAATTCTGCGCGGCATTTCAGAATGCCTGTGATATGGACGGATTACTCTCTGTTTTGCGGCATGGCTTCAAGCATCGAGGGATTCCCTTCCGTGTTTGCTATTTCAAGCCGGAATCCACGCTGAACGAGACTTCTGCAAAGCAGTATGCAGAGAATCGTATTGCCTGCTATCGACAGTGGCACTATAGCGCGGAAACGAAGAAAAGTGTGGATATGGTTCTGGTGCTGAACGGTATTCCTGTCTTTGCCTTTGAACTGAAAAACCAGTACACGGGCCAGAACGTGGACAATGCAAAAGGGCAATGGATGTACGACCGCGACCCGAGGGAGCTTTGCTTTCGATTCAACCGACGGATTCTGGGGTATTTCTGCGTTGACCATACGGAAGTATGGATGACCACGCGGCTGGATGGGAAAAAGACACAGTTTCTTCCCTTCAATCAGGGCAGCAATGGTGCGGGACAGGACGGCGGCAAAGGAAATCCACCCAATCCAGACGGATATCCTACCGCCTATCTTTGGGAGAAGGTCTTCCAGCGGGACAGCATGATGGATATCTTGCAGAAGTTCCTGCATTTGCAAACCACGGGGAAGGAGTCTGTCTCACAAGGGGAAGAGTCTGCCCTTAAACAGAGCTTGATTTTCCCGCGCTATCACCAGTTGGATGTGGTGCGGAAGCTCATTTCCCATGTTTCCGAACAGGGTGCGGGCCACAACTATCTCATCCAGCACAGCGCAGGTTCGGGAAAGTCCAATTCCATCGCGTGGACGGCCTACCGTCTTGCCTCGCTTCATGACCGGGAAAATCGAGCGATATTTTCCAGTGTAATCGTGGTAACGGATCGAAGGGTGCTGGATGCGCAGCTACAGGAGACCATTTCGAGTTTCGATCATACCCTGGGAGCAGTGGAAACCATCGGTGAAGACAAGAAAAGCAGCGATTTGAGGGACGCCATCAACGGAGGCGTTCGCATCATTGTGACAACTCTGCAAAAATTCCCTGTCATTTTCAAGGAAGTGGATCACGTCAAGGGGCGAAACTATGCCATCATCGTGGACGAGGCCCATTCTTCTCAGACGGGGCTTTCTGCTATGAAGCTCAAGACGGCTCTCGCTGATACGGAGGAAGCCCTGCGGGAGTATGCCGAGATGGAAGGAAAAGCAGAGGAGGAACTTGACCCGCAGGACAAGCTCCTCCATGAGATGATGACGCACGGCAGGCACGAGAACCTCTCCTTTTTTGCCTTTACCGCTACGCCGAAAGCTACCACACTGGAAATGTTCGGAACGGAGCAGCAGAATGGCAGTTTCCGTCCCTTCCACATTTATTCTATGCGTCAGGCCATCGAGGAAGAATTCATCTTGGATGTCCTCCAAAACTACATGACCTACGACACCTGTTTCAAGATTGCAAAAAACATCCCCGATAACCCCGATGTGCCCGGCAGCCGCGCGGCAAAGGCGATCCGCAGGTTCCAGAATCTCCATCCCTACAACATCACACAAAAGGCCAAGATTATCGTGGAAACTTATCTGGAAACCACTCGTCATAAAATCGGCGGCAGAGGAAAGATGATGGTGGTTGCTTCCTCGCGCTTGGCGGCGGTGCGCTATTACCACGAAATCAAACGGTATATCAAGGAAATGGGCTATCATGAGATCGGCGTATTGGTGGCATTTTCCGGCGCGGTGCAGGACGGCGGCGCGGAGTATACCGAATCCAAGCTCAATGTGCGAAAGGATGGGAGTCATATCGGGGAGAGCCAGACGAAAGCTGAATTTCACGAGAATTTCCATCTGCTAGTGGTTGCAGAAAAATACCAGACGGGTTTTGACGAGCCGCTTCTCCATACTATGGTTGTAGATAAGAAGCTGCGTGGTGTGAAGGCCGTGCAGACCCTTTCCCGCTTAAACCGCACCTGTCCCAGTAAGACTGACACCTTCATACTGGACTTCATCAACACCAAAGAGGAGATCGAAGAGGCATTCCAGCCCTTCTATCAGGAGACTATGCTGGAAAAAGAGGTCAATACCGATCTGCTCTATCAGGTGCAGAAAAAACTTCGGAGCTATACCGTTTACTCCGAGGCGGACATCGAAGCGTTCAGCAGAGAATACTTCAGCTACAGCGAGCAGGATGCACGTGCTATGGGGCGCATGACCAGCATTCTGAAGCCTGTGGCAGACCGCTACAATCAGCGAAATCCGGATGAGCGCTACCAGTTCCGGCGCCTTTGTCGGAACTTTGTCAAATGGTACGGCTATATTTCCCAGATCGTCCGCATGTTCGATGAGGAATTGCATAAGGAAAATATTTTCCTCAGCAAGCTCCTTCGTCTTCTGCCAAAAGACAATGTGGAAATGATGGATCTGGAAGGGAAGCTGAAACTGGAATACTACAAGCTCCAAAAGACCTCTGACGGAGCAATTCAGCTGAAGGAGGCCCCCGGTATCTATGCCGCAGCGAAAGCAAAAGATGCCATCAAGCCGGAGGGGAAGAAGCCCTTGGATGAAATCATCGAAAAAATCAACGAACAGTACAAAGGCGATTTCACCGAAGGGGATAAGGTACTGCTCACGGCGCTTCGTTCCAGGCTGATGAACGATAAGAAACTGCAAAGCATGGCCAGAACCAGCAATCTCCAGATCTTTTCGGAGAGCATCTTCCCCAAGGCGTTCGGCACAGCGGCACAGGAAAGTTATATGGAATCGCAGGAAACCTATACCTCACTGTTTGAGGATCAGGCTAAGTATAACGCCATCATGCACGCTCTGGGGGCAGTGCTCTATCAGGAGATGAGGCAAGGACTGTAAAAGTGAGATGGTGCTAGAGCTGTTGCTATTTTTGCAGTCCTCATCTCTCACCCCCCAAGAACCCAAGTCACGAAGTAGATGGACAAGGGAATCGTGACGCAGGCGATGCCGATGAAGTCGATGCAGATGCCGGCTCGGATCATCGTTGTGATTGGAATGTAGCCGCTTGCGTAAACAATGGCATTCGGCGGAGTGGAAACCGGCAGCATGAAGCCGAGGGACGAAGCAAGCGCAATGCCGACGCAAACGGGAATCGGGCTCATGCCTGCGGAGACGGCCGCCGTGATCGCCAGCGGGCCAATCATGTTGGTGGAGGCAGTGTGGCTCGTCAACTCCGAGAGCAGCAGCGCCATGACGGAGAAAACCGCCACCATGGCGAACTGTGAGGGTTCACCTCCCATATTGTCCACAATCAAGTCGCCTACCCAATGGGAAAGGCCTGTCTTATACATCATGCCTCCCATGGCAAGACCGCCCCCGAAAAGGATAAGCGTCCCCCATTCGATGCCTTCCATCGCTTCCTTCCATGTCAGGGTAAACTTGCGCTCCGAGAATTTCACAGGGAGCAGGAAGAGCAGCAGCGCACCGGCCATTGCCGCGACTGCTTCGGGAAACAGCAGGTCATACATTTTGAGGATGGGAGAATCGGAGCCATAGCCCATGGAGAGGAAGCCGGGGGTGACCCAGAGTACGACGGCAGCCATGAATGCGAACAGCGTGTTCTTCTGCGCGCGTGTCCAGCTTCCAAGTTCATCGATGCGCTGGCGGATGAATTCCTCAGCCCCCTCGATGCGGTCTACATCCGCAGGGAACATACGGGAGAGTATGACATAGGCTATGATGAAATAAATGACCATGGCGATGGCGCCCCAGAGCATCCATTCAAAGAAGGAGATATGGATATCGCACATCTGATCCAAAAAACCGAGCATGATGAGGTTTGGAGGCGTGCCGATCGGCGTGAGCACACCGCCGATGGAGCAGGCATAGGCCGTCATGAGCATAAGTCCTGTCGCGTATTTGTAATCGCTGAGGTCGATCTCACGCCCGCTGGCTGCGAACATTTCCTTGATGGAGTTCAACAAGCCAAGGCAGATCGGGAACATCATGGCCGCAGTCGCGGTATTGCTGACCCATCCGGAGCAGAGTGCCGCGGCGAGGCCGATGGCAAGAAAGATCCTTTTCGGATTCGATCCCACCCAGGACCGCGACAACAGCCAGTAAGCAAAACGCTTGTCCAGCTGATGGCTCATCATGGCTTTTGCAAGGATAAACCCACCCATAAACAGGAAAATCATGGGATTCGCAAAGGAAGCAAAAGCCGTTGATGCCGAAACTACGCCTGTCATGACAGCCAGCGTCGGCCCAATGAGGGACGTTACGGGAATCGGCACCGGCTCCGTGATCCACCAAAGCGCAACCAGCACCATGATGGCAAGCAGTTTATGCGCCGCAAGCGTAATGCCTTCAATAGGTGTCATAAATACGAGAATGGCAAGCAGTGGTGCGCCGAAAAGCCCTATGGTGCGCCGTTTCCTGTCGAATGCGCGCTCCGCCTCCTTGACGCGCATCGATTCTTTGTTGATCCTTTGCATGTGACCACTCCTCTTCAATCCACAATCCTTTGCCTGGTTTCTGTGTAGTGCACGTCATTTTTTCGTCTGACGCAGGCAGGCGAAAAAAGACCCGGCAGTAATGCCGGTGCGTGATACGAAACAGGTTCTGAGGGGGCTGTGCATTGGTGATTTCTCCCTCATGCAGCAGCCCCCTGCGAGACGACTCTACTTATTGAACACGGAAAGATCCAGAGCATCGAAGTCCGCAATGAGCTCTTTGACCCGATCGGCAATTTCCACTGCACCGCCTTCTTTTCTGCTCTCCACGTTGAGGGGCATGTTGGGATCGTGCAGGGACATGCGCAGCAGCGCCCATCCGTCCGCAAAGACCAAGCGGACGCCCTCATAGGAAGGTGATGCGATCTTGATGCCCTTTTCTGCAGCGCGCTTTTCGAAGGTCTCCAGCACCGTTTCGCCATAGTCGCGGAAATCCTCCACGCCCGTGATCTTGAGGCGGTACTCGCGGCTTTCCACCGGATGGCCGAGCTTCTCGATGAGCGTTCCGAGGGTCTTGCCCTGCTTGAATGCCTTTGCCGCCGCAATGACCAGCTTGACCGCCAGATAGGCGCCGTCGTCGAGATAGTAGTTCTCGCTGAGCGCCCCATGCCCCGATGTCTCGATGGCAAGCGGAGACACGACGCCGGAGTGGTTCTTGCGGATGCATTCATTGATGACGTTCTTGTAGCCGCGCATATAGCGAAGATGCTTCAGCCCCAGCTCCTGCTCCAGGAATATGGTCAGCTCATCGGAGGTCACGGAGTCCGTGATGATGGTGCTGCCCGGATAGTCAGGCGCAAGGATGGCCGCCATCATGGCGATGAGCGCATTGCGGCTGATCTCTTCGCCCGTTTCCAGCACCGCGCTCATGCGGTCCACATCGGTATCGAAAATCAGTCCGAGGTCTGCCTTGCTTGTGAGCACGGCCTCGCGGATCGCTGCCATGGCCTGCTTGTTCTCCGGGTTCGGGATATGGTTCGGGAACCTGCCGTCCGGCTCCAGATAGCGGCTGCCGGAGGTATCCGCACCGAGGGGCTCCAGCACCTTGGAGGCGAAGAACCCGCCGGCTCCGTTGCCTGCGTCCACCACGATGTGCATGCCCTTGAGGGGCTGCTCGCCGTCATGCAGTTCCTCGCAGATCTTTTTGCGAAGATGGCGTGTATAGAGCCCGATGAGGTCATATTCCGCAACGGTGGTTTTGGTGAGGTTTCCCTTGAGCTCCGGCGCGCGGCAGGCGCCTTTGAGGATCGCGGTGATATCCTCGTGTTCCACGCCGCCTTTTTTCGTGAAGAATTTCAGCCCATTGCGATTGTAGGGAAGATGGCTGGCAGTGATCATGATCGCGCCGTCCATATTCGTTTCGTCGAAAATCGTGGACATGAACATGGCAGGCGTGGAGGCCATGCCGCAGTCCAGCGGCCGGATACCCGCGGCGGTCAGAGCCTCGAAGATCGCCATTTTGAGCGTAGAGGCAGAGATGCGGGAATCATGCCCGACCGCGATGCGCAGGTCTCTTGGCGCTTTTTTTGTCTTTCCCGCAAGGAAATCCACGAAGCCCGAGGCGATGCGGTTCGCCGCCTCCGAGGTGAGGCTGACCTTTTCGTCTGCGACGCCCGCCGTGGCCACGCCGCGGATATCGCTGCCGTTGGCAAGCTTCATGATGGCTCTTTCGTCCGCGATTTTCTGATTTTGTTCACTCATAGAAAAACCCCCTTGTGATTTCGATTTCTACCTTTTATCATATCACAAAAAAGCGTGACAATTCAATACATCATGAAGATTTATACGTGCCCCCGGAAAATCTGCTGGAACGCGGCGCTCCCGAATGCTCGATATGCAGAAGCCGTGAATATTTTACCTTTC
>CALGGN010000241.1 GCA_937915915.1 uncultured Selenomonas sp.
CTTGGGAAGGACATGCAATCTACGCCAATCTGGACGACTTCATTTAATCAGCGTTCCTTAGATTTCGTGTAAGGGCGTAGTGCGAAACACCGTTTCGCACGGAGTTTACTACAAATTCCGTGAATTTCTTTAGTGATGGTTACCTATTGCTCATTCAAACAGCGCTTTTGCGAAATCCTCTGCGACGAAGGGACGCAGATCCTCTACCGCTTCGCCCACGCCAATCCATTTCACCGGCATGGAAAGCTCGCTCTTAATGCCTATGACCACGCCGCCCTTTGCGGTTCCGTCCAGCTTGGTCAGCACGACGCCGCTGATGGGCGCGGCCTTGGTGAAAAGATCGGCCTGACTGATGGCGTTCTGCCCCGTGGTGGCATCCAGAACCAACAGCGTCTCATGGGGCGCGCCCGGTATTTCCCTGCCGATCACCCGGTTGATCTTCTTGAGTTCCTCCATCAGATTCGATTTTGTCTGAAGCCGCCCCGCCGTGTCGATGATCAGAATATCCGTCTTTCGCGCGGTTGCGGCCTTGACCGCATCGAACGCTACCGCTGCGGGATCGGATCCTTCCTCATGCTTGATAACCGTGGCGCCTGTGCGCTTCCCCCAGACCTCCAACTGGTCGATGGCAGCGGCGCGGAACGTATCCGCCGCTGCCAGCATGACGGACTTGCCCTGTTCCCGATAATAGGCGCTGAGCTTTCCGATGGTCGTGGTCTTGCCCGCGCCATTCACGCCGATGACAAGCAGCACCGTCGGCCCGTTTGCCGCGACACGCGTCGCGTCCTCCCCTTGAGACAGGATTTCTGCAATCTCCTTGGCAAGAAAGGGCTTCAAATCCTCCGGCGCATTGATTTCCTTTTTCTTGATGCCCTTGCGCACGGCCTGCATGAGCTTGTCCGTGGTCTTGACGCCCACATCCGCCATGATGAGTGTCTCTTCCAGCTCGTCCAGCAGCTCCTCATCGATATCCGCATAGCCGATGACCAGTTTTTCGATCTTGTTGACCAAGTTCTCCCTGGTCTTGTTCAAGCCCTTCTTCAGTTTATCAAAGAATCCCATAGCTCCTCATCCTTCTACTTTTTCAGCTCCGACCACTCGTAGGAAATCGTATATCCTTCATCGGAAAGCCACTCCTTCCACTTCTCTCGTATGCGCTCCACTGCGGCCTCGATGCCATCCTCGTCCGTATTGGAAAGTAATGCAAGGAACTGATGATTCCCGTTCCGGGCGACGGCATCACCCTTGCGAAGCGTCGCGCGCAGCATCTCAAGGAACTCATCCCCCGCTTCCATGATGGGGATTTTGGCATCGGCGCCCCGCTCCAAGTTCAGCAGAACGATGCAATCCGGCTTTCCGTAGATTTCCAATGTACGGCGCAGAAAGCGATAGACGGCACGGAAGCCCTCCATCGGAAGCAGCAGTGCGCCGACCTGATTGCGCTCGCTCAAGATCATCTCCACATGGCTCAGCGCATTTGCCTCGATCTCGTCTTCTTCCGTTTCATTCTTTTGCTCACTGAAAACATGATACCCATGCTTGCCGTTCTGCTTCACCACATAGAGCGCTTTGTCCGCTTTCTTGCTCAAGTCCGGGAACTGATTCCCTTCCGCGGGGACGAACACACAGCCGACGGAGGCTCCCAGCGGAATATCCATATCCTCGCCCATGAGCTTCTTCGCAGCTTCCACAAGGCGTTCATTGATATCCTTTGTCTTGTTCGCAACGCCCTCCTCGTTCGTGAGGCCATAGCAGAACGCAATGAACTCGTCACCGCCAAGACGGCCTACGATATCATCGGGACGCATGGCAGAGCGTATGATATCCGCAAAACTGATCAGGATCTGATCCCCCATGGCATGTCCGTGGATGTCGTTCACGAGCTTGAAGCTGTCCAGGTCGATCATCATGAGCGCCCCGCTCGCTTCCTTGCATACTGCCTTGAGTTTTTCCTCCGAAGCTCCCTTGTTCAGCAGCTTGGTCAGCTTGTCGATGCTCGCGCTTTCCTTCAAATCCTCGATATGCTCGATATTGCGCATGATATTCCCTACGCGGCGGAGCAGGAGATCCGGATTGATGGGCTTGCGGATGAAGTCCTTGGCGCCGTTGGCAAAGCCCTTGCTCTCCGTTTCCTCCGTTGCGTCCGCTGTCATGAACATAAAGGGGATGGCTGTGTGGTATTCCTCCTGCAGCGCGACCTGCAGCTCGAATCCCGTCATGCCTGGCATGCGAAAATCCGAAAGCACCATGTCAGGCTTCTCTTTTCGATAGACTTCCATGGCCTCCCTGCCCGAGGACGCCGTCACCGTTTCGTACTCGCTGGCCAGAATATTTTCCGTGATCATCAGGGATACCATCATATCATCAACGACCAATATCTTGCCCACTGCTTTACCATCTCCTACTTTTGGGGAACATGGCCGGATTCCCTGCCATCTTCTCCGATAAATCGACAAATCCCTTGCGTAAGATGCGCAAAAGTATTATACTTTCTATAGAATAAGGACGAAAGACTTATAATTTATACCATTCAGGAGGTTACATATATGCTGACACTTGAGAAACTCAAAGAAATGGGGATCTCTACGGAGAAAGGCCTTGCCCGCTGCATGAACAAAGAGGCATTCTACTTCAAAATGATTATCATGGGGCTTTCCAATGAATACTTTGATACGCTGGAAACAGCCCTCAATGAGAACCGCTTGGACGATGCATTCGAGATGGCACATGGGCTCAAGGGCGTCATCGGAAATCTGGAGCTTGACCCCATCTACACGCCCCTCGCGGAAATGACGGAGATGCTCCGCGCCAAGAAACCGGCCGACTACGTCACCATGTATGTACCGATCAAGGAAATGCGCGATCAGCTGCTTCTGATGAACGAGCAGGACTAAAACAAATCCTTGGAATAAGGGCCTTCCCCTGAGGGGGAAGGCTTTTTGCTATTTCCCCGCTTTTCTGGAGGGGATTTTCACGGTGAAAATCGTCCCTTCGCCCTGCTTGCTCGCAAGCAGGATGGAGCCTCCCATCCTTTCCAGCAGACTCTTGACAATCGAAAGCCCATACACCATGCCGCCTTCTTCCATGGCTTCCCGCGTTCCGGTCTGCAGCGAACGAAGCAATTTCTCCAGTGCGTCCTCCGACATGCCCACGCCATTGTCGGCAACTTGGAAGACATAGCATGCCTCGCCCGTCTCAGCGTCTGCCTCCTGATGCTCCGCTGTGACAGTGACCGAGCCGTGCTGCGGCGTGAATTTGATGGCATTCTCCAGCAGGTTGATCATGATCCTGCGGAAAGCGCACACATCCAAATACGCCGACTCATCCGGCATCTCCATGGCAAGTGCCAGCTGCTTGGTGTCCGCCATCAGGGACAGCATACCCTTGATGCTTTCCATTTCCTCCTTCAGATTGCACTCCGCGAGCTGCGGCTCTGTCGCTTCCGCACGCCTCCAGCTCACATCCTGCAGTTCGTCCACCAAGGCCATCAAATGCAGGCTGGTCTCTTCCGCATGGGCCAAATATTCCTCCACCAAAGGCTGCTGATCCAAATGCGTCATTGCCATTTGACAGAACGTCGTCATGGCGCTCACGGGAGTCCCGATATCATGGGAGAGCATCGAAAGCGCCGCATTCCTCTCCTCCAAGGCTCGCTGCGCGAGGTTCGAGGACTCCGTGGTCCAGCGCATCTGCTCCATCTGGTTCGTGATATCCCGATAGCCGATGACCGCATAATTGGACTGCTGGGCATCCTCCAGACGCACCACCATCATGCGCATATACTTGATTTGGCCGTCCTCGCCGTGCAGGCGATAGCTCATATTGTAGGACATGCCCTTTTTCAGGTGCATGCGTATCATATGCTCCGATACGCCCTCCATGTAAAGCAGCCGATCCTCGGGCAGCACATACCGATCCGCATAGACAGCGCTCATGTCCGCCCAGTCCATGGGTTCCGCCGCATGCCCCTTGGCAGAAATCTCCTTTTGGATATCCTCATAGTAAGGAGAATTCAACCGATAGGGATACACCTCGTTCGTATCCAGATCCAGCAGATAGATGGAATCATACTCGATGCTCAGACCGTCAATGACCTCCGCCCGCCGGGCAATCTCCAGCTCCGCCTCGTGCTTCTCCGTGATATCGTTGAGAAACACATAGTAAATATCGCCAAAGTCCTTGGAACGGCTGAAATGCCCATAGTCATCCACCCAGCGGATGGAGCCGTCCTTGCGGACGATACGATAGGTTACATAGTCCAGCTGGTCTTCCTTGTCTGCCTCGATCTGCTGATCGATCGAACTCTGTATTGCCTCAAAATCCTCCGGATGCACCATGCCCTCGAAGGTCCCGCCCGTCAGCTCGTAAAACTCCTCCAAGGTCTTGCACCCAAAGATTTCCAGCACAATATGATTCACGAACAGCAGTTCGCGATGCCCGCTTTCCTGATAGACGAAAAAACCTCCGGGAATTTTTTCTGCCAGTTGCTGGACAATCGGCATATTATCCTTCGTCAGAGAAAATTCCTCCGTCGCTGCACTCTGATTCCAAAAATCCATATCGGAACCCTCCCCAAAATGTTGGCCCAAATATCGAAGAACCGACCACACCTATGCCTATTCTATCACAAATCATCGTGAATAATCCAATATTTCAAAAAGAAAATGAAAATTCTTTCCGAAAGCCATCCGGCACTACTCCACCTCATCCAGTTTCACCGAAAGGATGCGCGACACCCCTGCGTCCTCGATCGTGACGCCATACATGCGGTCCACCGATTCCATCGTGCTCTTGCGGTGGGTGACAACGATGAACTGCGTGCTCTGGGAAAACTCCCGCAGGAAGCTCCCGAAGCGTACCACATTGGCCTCATCCAGCGGCGCGTCGATCTCGTCGAGCACCGAAAACGGCGACGGACGGTACTTCAGGAACGCAAAGAGCAGCGCAATGACCGTCAGCGCACGCTCGCCGCCCGACAGTGCCGAAAGGTTCTGCCGCTTCTTCTGCGGAAGCTGCACAATGATCTCCACCCCCGTGTTGAGCACATCCTCTTTGTCCAGAAGTTCCAGTTCCGCCTTTCCGCCGCCGAAAAGCCGCACAAAGATCTCTCCGAAATACGTCTGGATATCCGCAAAGGCTGCTTGGAATTTCGCGGTCATCTCCGCATCCATCTCGCCAAGGATGGACATGAGATTATCCTTGGCCTCGATCAGATCATTGGACTGCTTTTCCAGAAACTCATGCCGCTTCTTCATGTCCTCATACTCATGGAGCGCATTCGGGTTCACCGCGCCCAGCTCCTTGATTTGCTCCGAAAGCTGCTTCAGTCTGCCCGCGATTTCCTCCGGCGGCACATCCTCCGCTTCCTCGGCGGCACGCTCCGGCGTGAGCCCGAATCCCTGCAGCATGTTTTCCTCGCAGTCCTGCAAGGAATACTGCGTGCGGGACATGGAAATCTCCATCTCATGCAGCTTCTTTTCCATGCCATTGAGCTTTTGGCTGTTCTTCTGCGCCTCCTTCTCGGCGTCCGCATGCTCCGTGAGCTTTTCCATCTTCTGCGTGTACAGCCGCTTCTGCTCTTCCTGCCCCGCATCATAGCGTTGCTGCAGGATCTCGTTCTTCTGCCGGATTTCCGCAAGCTCCGAATCGCTTCTCTTGAGACTTGACTCCAGTTCCTGTTCCTCCTGCAGATTTCTTTGCAGCTGCTCCTCATCCTTCTGGAGCTTGTCCCGGTGCATCTGGAGCTTTTCCTGATTCTGCTTGACCTGCTGCTCCAAAATCGCGCGCTTGATCTCCCGATCCTGCAGATAGCTGTCCAAATCCTCCGCATCCTGCTCGAAATCCTCCAGCATGACCGCCTCGTCCTGCGCCTTCTGCTCCGCCTCGCTCACGGCCTTGGCAAGCGCGTCTGTCTCGTGCGCCAGCAGCACGCGTTTTTTCTGTATCTGCGCAAAGGACTCCTGCTGTTTGCTCTCCTGCTGCTCGATGCCCTGCACTTCCTGCAGCTTTGCCTGCAGCGCTTCCGAGACGGACTGCAGGGAAACGCGAAGCTCCGCCTGATGCACATGCTCCGCCTGCAGCTTTTCGGAAACCTCCGCCAGCGCCGCCTCGCAGCGTTCAAGCTCCTGCGCCTGCCTCTGCCGCTCTTCCGAAAGCTCTTTCAAGAGCTTTTGCGCATCCCCGATCTTCTGTTTGAGTTCCTCCATTTCACCGGTGCGGCTCAAAAAACTTGCCTCTTTATGCTGACGGCTGCCGCCGGAAAGGGAGCCGCCCGGATTCAGCAGTTCCCCTTCCAAGGTAACGATGCGCATGCGGTATCCCTGCTTCTTCGCGAGAGCCAGTGCATGGTCAAGGGTATCCATGACCAGAGTGCGCGACAGCAGGAAGTCCACCGCTTTCCGGTACTTCGCATCTGTCTCCGCCAGACGGTTCGCATAGCCGATGACGCCTTCTTCCTTCAGGATGTCCTCGTTGCCGCTCTCACGCACGACAATCGTGGAAAGCGGCAGGAATGTCACACGCCCCTGCTTCTCACGCTTCAGGAAGGAAATCGCGGCCTTCGCGGTATCTGTGTCCTCCGCGATGATGTTCTGCAGATTCCCCCCCAGAGCAATCTCAATGGCGGTCACATATTCCTTCGGAATGCGGATGAGCTCTGCCACCGCGCCGCAAATGCCCTTGCGCCACGGTGCATCGCTTTTCAGCACCGCTTTCGCCGCACGGCCGAAACCTTCATAGGACTGCTGCACCCGCTGCAGGAATTGCAGCTTGCTTTCCATGGAGCGGAGTTCCTGCTGCGTATCGCGCTCTGACTTCTGCGTATCGGACAGGGCCTGATGCTTCTCCTGCTGCTGCTTCTGCCCTTCCGTCTGCTGCTTTGCGAGCGCCTCCTCCTGTCGTGCGCCTGTTTCCATCTCACCCTTCAAGCGTTCTTCTTCCCGCTTCGTGATCTCAAGCTCTTTCCGCACGGCTTGAAGTGAAAGCTCCCGCTCCTCGCGTCCGCCCTCCTGTGATTCGATGTCATGCTCGATGACCGCCAGTTCCTTCTGCTTCTCCGCCAGCTCCGCCCTGCGTGCCTGCAATGCCTCATCGCACTTCTTGCTTAGCTCCTTCTGGTTTTGGATTCGCTTTGCGATTTCCGAGGATTTCTTGCGCTCCTCAGCCAGAAGGTCATCCGCCAGCTTCAGATCCTCCTGCTGTTTTTGCGCCGATTCCCCCAGCGTCCCGATTTCCTGCTTTTCCTGCTCGATTTCACGGGACAATTCCTCACGACGGGACAGGATGCGCGCCCGATTGGCCCCGCTCTGCTCCTGCCGCTCCTTGAGCGTTGCCATCTGGCTGCTTACCGCCTCCAGTTCCGTGCGCACGGACTCGTTTTCCTCGGACTTCGCCTGCATGGCCTGCTCGATATCAATGACTTCCTTGGAAAGCTGTTCCTTTCGCGCGTCAGCCTTCTGCACTTCCGTGCGGAAGGCAATGGCCTGGTCGGAAATCTCCTGCTTCCTCGCTTCCGCTTCCCGCAGGATGCCCGAAAGCTTTTCATGCTCCTGATGCAGACTTGTGACCCTCCCCCGCTGATACTGCCCGTTCAGATCATTATAGATACGCGTCTTTTCCGCGTTTTCCGCCAAAGGCTCCAGCTGTATCATTAGATCGGAAGAGCACACGTCTGAACTCCAGTCACGATCAGATCTCGTAT
>CALGGN010000242.1 GCA_937915915.1 uncultured Selenomonas sp.
AGCTCATGCAGGGCAGGGTCAGCCGGGGCGGGGACAATCGGCAGCAAGAAATCTCGGAAATCTCGCGCTCTCTCAAGGCGCTTGCCCGTGAGCTGGATGTGCCTGTGGTGGCGCTTTCCCAGCTCAGCCGAAGCGTGGAGTCCCGCCAGGTCAAGAAGCCCATGCTCAGCGACCTGCGCGAGTCCGGCTCCTTGGAGCAGGATGCGGATATCGTGATGTTCCTCTACCGTGAGGACTATTACGATCAGGATACGGAGAACAAGAACATCACCGAGGTCATCATCGCGAAGCACCGCAACGGGGCCATCGGTACGGTGAGCCTCTTCTTCCAGAAGGAGTTCACGAAGTTCCGCGATCTCTCCAGAATGGCATAAAGGTGACGGGAACCGGCATTTTCAGCGATGGCGCGGAATGCCGGTTTTTTCTTGCGGAAATGCTGAATGAATCCGTGTTTCTGCGTTTCCTTAAAAATCTCTGAAAAAACTATTGCAAAGTTGGAAACGCTGTGCTATGATAAGAACATGAAATCGGTTCCACAACCGAAACCGAAAGTTATCATCCTTAGGTATTCTAAATTGGCAAGTGAAGGGGAGGAAATCAAATGAAAGACATTCGTCTGAGCAGCCCGCTGAAAGGTGAGCTGATTGCTCTGCAGGATGTGAAGGATCCCGTTTTTGCGGGCGGCGCCATGGGACGCGGCGCGGCAGTGCGGAATCCGGAGGGCAAGGTTTATGCACCGTTTGACGGCGAGATCACGGTGTTCTTCGAGACCAAGCATGCCATCGGCCTCAAGTCCAAGGACGGCGTCGAGCTTCTCATCCATGTAGGCATGGACACGGTCAATCTGAAGGGCGAGCATTTCACGGCAAAGGCTGCGCAGGGCGACAAGATCACGAAGGGGCAGCTTTTGCTGGAGTTCAACCCGGAGGGAATCGCCGCCGCGGGCTATGACACGACAACCCCGGTGGTGGTGACCAACCACGATCAGTACGGCAGCATTACCTTCGAGCTGGATGGCGAGACCGTGACTTCCCATGCGGATGGCGGCAGCGCAAAAGCCGCCGCAGCCCGTGACAGCGAGTATGACGATCTGCCGGATGAGCAGCGCGTGGCGAAGCTCATCGAGAAATATGTGGGCGGCATGAGCAACGTGCGTGCGGCGGAGCATTGCGCGACGCGCCTGCGCCTCATTGTCAACGACAAGTCCCTGATCGACGAAAAGGCCATCGAGAACATCGAGGGCGTCAAAGGCCAGTTCTTCGCGGCGCAGCAGTATCAGATCATCCTTGGCACGGGCTTTGTGGACAAGGTCTGCGCGGCGTTCATCGCGAACAATCCTGCGCTGGCCGGCACGAGCAACAAGGAAGCGGCCTATGAGCAGATGACGCTCATGCAGAAGATTTCCCGTACGCTGGGCGATGTGTTCGTCCCGATCATCCCGGTTCTCGTTGCAACAGGTCTTTTCATGGGCTTGCGCGGAGCATGCCAAGCCTTGGGCGTGGAGTTCAGCGGGAATGTCCTCACCATGAGCCAGGTGCTCACGGACACGGCCTTCATCTTCCTGCCGGCTCTGGTCTGCTGGTCCACGATGAAGAAGTTCGGCGGCACGCCGGTCATCGGTTTGGTGCTCGGCCTCATGCTGGTGGCTCCTCAGCTCCCGAACGCATGGGCTGCCATCCCGGGCGGCGCTCAGCAGCCGCTGCTGATGGATGTGCTTGGCATTCAGGTTCCGGTCGTCGGCTACCAGGGTTCGGTTCTTCCGGCTCTCGTGCTGGGCATCATTGCCGCGAAGCTTCAGGCTTTCTTGAAGAAAGTCGTTCCGGACATCATCGACCTCATCGTTACTCCGTTCCTGACCTTGTTCCTCTGCATGCTGCTTGGGCTTCTGGTCATCGGCCCTGTCATGCACGCCATTGAGAGCGCAGTGTTCGGCGCTGTCCAGGCATTCCTCATGATGCCTTTCGGTATCGGCGGCATCGTCGTCGGCGGCCTGCAGCAGGTCATCGTGGTCTTCGGTGTACATCACATCTTCAATGCGCTTGAAGTCCAGCTCCTTGCGACAACGGGCCGTGACGCGTTCAACGCGATCATCACGGGCGCTATCGTGGCACAGGGCGGCGCGGCTGTGGCCGTTGCCATGAAGACGCGGGATGCCAAGAAGCGTGCGCTTTACTTCTCCTCTGCCGTTCCTGCCTTCCTGGGCATCACGGAGCCGGCAATCTTCGGTATCAACCTCCGCTTCGTCCGCCCGTTCATCTATGGACTGGTCGGCGGCGCCTGCGCAGGCGGCGTTGCAAGCTTCCTGCAGCTTGCCGGTACGGGCATGGGCATCACGGTCATCCCGGGCACGCTCCTCTATCTCGATCATCTTGCGGAATATCTGCTGGTCAACGCGATCGGCTTCGCAGTGGCATTCGGCTTGACTTTCACGCTGTTCAAGCCGGAGGAGTAAGAGACAGCATCCTGTTGAGTTGTGAATCTGAAAGCACGGCAATCCAGTATTGCCGTGCTTTTTTGGAAGCATCGGAGAGGTGGGCGCTATGGAAAAATTTGACAAGCAAGCAATCGATGAAAAGGTGCGCGGCGCGATGCCCTTTGAGCATCGGTGGCACAACCGATTCCATCTGGAAATGCCCTTCGGGCTCATCAATGATCCCAACGGACTTGCCTATTACAATGGGGAGTATCACATTTTCTATCAATGGAATCCCCTGGGCTGCGTCCATAAGAACAAGTGCTGGGCACATGTGCGGACCAGGGATTTCGTGACCTATTCCATGCCGGAGCTGGCGCTTTGGCCGACGGATGTGCATGACAAGGACGGCTGCTATTCGGGCTGCGGACTGGTGGAAAACGGGCAGCTCCGCGTGCTCTACACCTGCAACTCGAAGGATGAGCAGGGCGTCCGCACGGCGGCGCAGCGGTTCGGCACATGGATGGAGAATGGCAGCGTGCGCAAGGATGCGATCATCGTGCCGGGGAATCCCGAGGGCTTTACCGCGCATTTCCGCGATCCGAACATCTTTTATCATCACGGCGTGCGTTACTTTGTGCTGGGAGCGCAGCGAGAGAATGAAACGGGGACCGTGCTGGTCTACCGCGAGGAGGCCGACGGGTGGAAGCTGCTGGGCGAGCTTAAGACGGAGTACTCGGATTTCGGCTATATGTGGGAATGCCCGGGCCTTTTGAAGTTCGGCAGCCATGATGTGCTGCTCTTCTGCCCGCAGGGGTTGGAAGCGCAGGAATATCAATATCAGAATGTCTATCAGTCGGGCTATATCGCAGGGCATGTGTCGCTGGACAGCATGGAGATGATCCACGGCAAGTTCCAGGAACTGGACCGTGGCTTTGACTTCTACGCGCCTCAGGTGTTCCAGCATGAGGGCAGGCAGATCCTGCTCGGATGGATGGGCATGCCGGATCGGGACGATGATTATCCGTCGGCGGAAAAGGGCTGGGTGTTCTCGCTCACCATGCCGCGCGTGCTGACGCTCCGCCAGGGGCATATCTTCTCGCGTCCCGCAAAGGAGATGCAAGAGCTCCGCATCCAGGAGAGCGCTGTGGATATCGAAGCGCAGGAAACGGACTGCGTGCGTGCAGATCTTGCGGGAGGCGCGGAGGTTCTTCTGCATGTCACCCTCGGCAAGGCGCAGACGGTCGATCTGACTTTGGGCTATGGGATGGAGAAAACCGTTCTTCACTATGACCGCAAGCAGCAGGTCATGACCATCGACCGCACGGGGATGAATCTCGGCGGCAAGGGGAAGCGCCGCTTCAAGCTCTATGCCGATCAGACCTTGAGCATTCAGCTCTTCATCGACCGCACGGCCATCGAGGCATTTTTCCAGAACGGCGAGGAAGCAGCGAGCTTCTTTGTATTCCCGGAGAAGAACATCCTGCCGGAGCTTGTCGTGACATCCGACGCGGCCATGGAGGAAATCAGCGGCAGGGTCTGGGAGCTGGCAGCTTTCCGCTTCCGGTAAAACTTCATATGGATGAACGCACTGCTTTGCCGGTGCGGCAGAAAGCGGCTGTCCGATGGGCTGCCGCTTTTCGCTGTCATTATGGGGATACCGCAGACTGTGAACGGTGAGTACTCTTTGGGATGTCCACGGGCTGGTTTATTCCCTCATGAGCATATATCAAAAAACAAGTCATTTACCTTTACGCGAAAGGCAGAGGAAAATCGCGATGGATGTCGAATAACAACAGAGAATGAATGGAATAGTTATGGGGAGGCGTGGCGTTCGATGTCTTATTATTTGATGCTATGGCTCAGCAAAATCTGCTGCCTGCTGCCTGCGTCCCTTTGCGAGTGGATAGGGCAGGCTCTGGGGAACTTTGCATGGATTTTTGTGCCGAAGCGGAGAAAGATTCTGGCGCGGGAGAATATCAAGCGCTGTCTGGGCGTGGACGATGCGACTGCAAACCGCATTGCAAAGGCGAGCAGTGTACGCTTCGGGCCGATGCTGTTCGAGGTGTTGCGGTTTCCAGTGCTCAAGGACCATATGAAGGACTATGTGGAAATCGTGGGGCTGGAATATCTGGAGGCTGCCAAGCGCGAGGGCAAGGGCGCAGTCATTGCGGCTGCCCACAGCGACAACTGGGAACTCATGGGCGGCGCCTTTGCCCAAGCGGGGATCCCGCTGGTGGGCGTCGCGATGAAGCAGAAATCTTCCAGCATGGACCGGTTCATCAATGAATACCGCACGATGATCGGCATGCATATCACCTATAAGACGGGCGTGCGGGAGATGTTCGGCATGCTTGCGGACGGGTGGTTCATCGGGCTCATCATGGATCAGGACACGAATCGGCATGACGGCATCTTGCTGGATTTCTTCGGGCAGGTCACGAACTGCACGCCGGGCGCCGCGTCGATGGCGCGCTTTCAGGGTGTGCCGATTTTTCCCGCCTTCATGCATCGGAAGGAAGACGGTACGCATCAGCTGATCGTGCAGGAGCCAATCTATGTGGAAAAGACAAAGGACAAGAAGGAGGATATCCGCAAGGCTACGCAGAAGGTGACACATCTCATCGAGGCGCATATCCGAGAGTATCCGGAGGAGTGGTTCTGGCTGCACGATCGATGGAAATCCGTCCGGGATGATTGAGGCGCGTACAATCTTTCTTTTGCACTTGCGGAATGATGGAATTTTTTGTACAATAAGAGGAGCTTTGGGTAGAGATAGGCTGAAGAACGGCTTCTAATTCATTAGGAGGAAAAAGATTTGCAGAAGCAGACAACTTTGGCGGCAGAGGCCTCCTGCACAGGAATCGGACTTCATGCCGGGCGGGAAGTCCGGATGAAACTAAAACCGGCGCCGGAGAACACGGGCATTGTCTTTGTCCGGACAGATTTGCCGGAACGCCCCCGGATCCATGCGGTTGCTTCGAATGTGACATCGACGCTTCGGGCCACAACGCTGGAGGAACACGGCGTGAGGGTGTTCACGATCGAGCATCTCATGAGCGCCCTGCATGCCTTTCGGATTGACAACTGCCTGATTGAGATGGATTCCGAGGAGCCGCCTGTGGCGGATGGGAGCGCCGATACATTTTATCAGCTGCTTCGCCGTACGGGCGCTGTCGAGCAGGACGCAGAGCGCAGGGAAGTCGTGATTGACCGCGTTTACCGCAAGGATGATGCCAAGACGGGGCACTTCGTGATGGCAGTGCCATATGACGGTTTCCGCGTGACGTTTACCTCTGTGAACCCGCATCCTTTGGTCGGCATCCAATATCGGGATTTCCTGATTGAGCCGGAAACCTATGAGAAGGAGATTGCACCGGCGCGCACGATTGCGTATGAAAAGGAAATCCGGGCCCTGCATGAGATGGGGCTGGGTCTCGGCGGGACGCTGGAAAATGTGATCGTATACAACGATGAGGGCTGGCTGAATCCGCTGAAGTTCACGGATGAGCTGGTGCGGCACAAGATCTTGGATGTCATCGGGGATATACGTCTGGCGGGCATCCTGCGCGGGCACATCATTGCGGCTGCCTCCGGGCATGCGCTGAATACGGCGTTGGCAAAGGAAATATCGGCTTCGCTGGTTTAGAGAAACACTGATTAATTCAGCCGCCCATCTTGACGTATCTTGCATGTCCTCCCTG
>CALGGN010000243.1 GCA_937915915.1 uncultured Selenomonas sp.
GAAGATTTGGTAGAATATCTTTGATGCAGACTGCTCAACCATGAACGACATGATAAAGCTGAAAGGGAAGTACGAGTTCATCAAGTCATACACGGAGGAGTTGGAGCAATATGGAACAGTGGGAAGTGAAAATGCTTGAAAACTATGTGAATGATATGAAGAGCCTTTATGGGAAGCACTTGATATATGTAATTCTTTATGGCTCCCGTGCCAGAGGTGATTTTCGGGAGGATTCAGATTATGACATAATGCTACTCGTGGATTTGGATGATGACAGCATCAAGGATCTGTATGGTCGGCGCATTGATTTAGACTGTGAATACGACAGAAAATATGATGTATATATTTCGGCTCATGTAAGGAATGTTGAGTTCTTTAACAAGTGGGTTCGATCTCATCCTTTTTACAATAATGTGTGGAATGAGGGAGTAGCATTATATGAAACAACGAGTGATAATGGATGATGTTGGTGGTATGTGGGATTTGGTGCAATATCGCTTGGATATAGCAAGGGAGGATTTAGTTGGTGCAAAAATAAATTTTGAGCAAAAAATGTATCGTATCGCAAACAATCGTGCATATTACGCCATTTTTCATGCGATATCTGCATGCTTAACACTGGAAGGAAAGGCTTTCAAAACACATGCACAAGTTATCGGAAACTTCAACAAAGATTTTATTCACACGGGAAAATTTCCTGGTGATTGGGCAAAGAAGTTAAAACAGGCTGAGAATATACGAGAGTCCTGCGATTATGAAGCCTTTTATATTGTGTCGATTTCGGAAACGGAAAGGCAACTCAAAACAGCGTCGGAAATTGTGAAGTATGTAGAAATGTACATACAGGAGCAAAGAATCAAGGCTGACAGCAATCAAGAAAATGAAATGGAAGCACCGGAACTACAATTCAAAGCAAGAAAGATGCAGGATGCAGAAACAATCGAAAATCCAAGCATCAGACAAGACTATCTGAAGGGCATCTCTAAAAACTCATAAAAAATCCAGATTCAGATGATATAATGGATGCATCAAATACAGAGGGGCGAACAACGATGCAGATTGGACTCTTTGACGAAGAAAAGAGAATGGAAAAGCTCAGCAAATTGGGGGATTCACTTGTCCGGTTGAACAAAGCCATTGACTGGGAGCAGTTCCGCCCAATTCTGGCAAATGCACTGAAAAAAGAATCCAAAGGTGCAGGAGGACGTCCGCCTTACGACTGCGTTCTGATGTTCAAAATCCTCATCCTGCAGCGCATTTACAATCTGAGCGATGACCAAACAGAGTACCAGATCAACGACCGCATGAGCTTTATGCGTTTTCTTGGATTGGCTTTGGAGGACCGTGTGCCGGATGCCAAAACCATCTGGCTGTTCCGCGATACGTTGACGAAAGCCAGGGCGGCACAAGCGCTCTTTGACGGCTTTGCTGCCCAGCTGGAAGCAGCGCACCTCATCACCCGTACGGGAACCATTGTAGATGCGACGTTCATGGATGCTCCGCGCCAACGCAACACACGCGACGAGAATGCCTCAATCAAGGCCGGAAATATTCCGGAAGAATGGCAGAAGGAAGATCAGTCGGCAAAACTTCGCCAGAAGGATACAGATGCTCGTTGGGCGAAAAAGGGGAACGAGCTGCACTACGGCTATAAAAACCATGTCAAGGCTGACGCGGAAAGCAAGCTGATCACGGGCTACACGGTGACAAGCGCCAATGTCCACGACAGCCGGGTGCTGGCCGACCTTGTGGATGATGATGACTATGTGCTTTATGCAGACAGTGCCTACTGTGGAGAAGCCATTTTTGCTGCGTTGCCGGAAGGATTGGAGATACAGGTTCATGAAAAAGGTAGTCGCAATCGTCCTTTGACGGAAGAACAGAAAGAGCATAACAAAGAGAAGTCGCGGGTTCGCGTGAGGATAGAACATATTTTTGGATTCATGACAAACTCGATGCAGGGCATAACGGTTCGATGGATTGGAAAACTGAGAGCAGACTTTAACGCAGGAATCACAAATCTGGTTTATAACATTTGCCGGTATGAGTTTTTAAAACGACCGTGTTTTGCTATGGGATAAGTGCGCCCATTTTGAGGGAATCCCCCTCGAAATGGGACATAAATTAAGAAATTTGCAGATTGTTATAATGGATATTTTTCAATTGATGAAAAATATCTGACCGAATTTGGACAAACCGCTGAAAAAACAGGGTTTATAGAGGTTCCCTTATGGGTACAGGCTTTATTAAAATTACATCTTTCACCCATTCGGTGAGGCAGGAAATGCTCCTCTCCGAGTCGAAATAAAACATGGGAGGGGAAGCAAATGGGCATCAAAAGAAAGATACAGAAAAACATCCAGCAGAGAAAAATCGAGGTTGTATTCACCAATGAACGCCTCATAACTCCCAGTGGTCTTTCTATTGTGGGAGGATTGCTGAAGAAGAGCGAATTTGTGAGATTCGCCAATCGTATGCCCGTAGAACGAAAGCGCAGTGAGCCGCAAATAAAAAACGGCGACATTCTCCTGTCTTACATCGGGCTTCTCTGTCAGGGGAAAACCGATTTCGAGGCTGTGGGAGAAATGCGAGATGATCCAGACTTCTACAGGGATGCGCTCGGCATCAAGAGAGGCATCCCGGCAGCAGAAACCATGCGCCAGCGCATGGATGACATAGGGTCTTCTCTGCGAAAAAATCTTCTTCAAGCGAATGTTAGCATGTTCCGAAATCATCATGTTATCCCCGGCGAGATCCCGCATGGCCTGGTTCCAGTAGATTTGGATGTCACCCCATTAGACAATTCCAAGACCAAGAAGGAAGGCGTGTCACGTACTTACAAGGGATATGACGGCTACGCTCCCATGATTGCCTATGTAGGAGCAGAGGGATTCATGGCAAACTGCGAGCTCCGGGAAGGGAAACAGCATTGCCAGAAGAACACGCCTGAGTTTCTGCGTGAAACGCTTGCCTTATGCCACCAGCTCACAGACAAGCCGCTGCTCGTCCGTATGGATGCAGGCAATGACGCTGCGGAAAATCTCGGCATCCTCATCGAAGATGGGGACTGGTTCATCATCAAGCGCAACCTGCGCCACGAGTCGAGGCAGGAATGGCTTGAAAAAGTCAGAAATTGCTGCAAGGACATCCGCCACCCTCGCGATGGGAAGACGGTATATGTTGGCGCTTCATGGAAGGACGTTTCCTACAAGACTGATGCTGAAGAGGAGAAAACCATTTGCCTGCGGGTGGGATATGAGGTAATCGAGCGCACCATAGACAAAAAGGGACAGATTCTCCTTGTCCCGGATATTGAAGTGAATACGTGGTGGACGAACCTTGGCTGGACAGATGAAGAGATCATAGAGGCCTACCACGCCCACGGCGAAAGCGAGCAATATCACAGCGAACTGAAAACTGATATGGATGTGGAACGACTTCCATCTGGCAAGTTTGAAACAAATGAGTTGGTGCTGGAACTGGCTTTGATTGCCTACAACATCCTGCGCATGATAGGCCAGGAATCATTGAAGCACAAACAGGCGGATAAGCGCCCCGTGAAGCGCCGCAGGATTCGCACCGTTCTGTCGAATCTGATTCAGTTTGCCAGCCACATCACCGAACATGCCCGTAAGATTTTTATGGGCATGGGATGCAGCAACACATGGAGATATGCATTCCATTCCGTGTGGCAGAGATTTGCTTGTTGATAGAAAGAACAAAACCCATATTTTTCAAAAACGGCCTTCTAACGGCTTGTTTGCTATACGCATTTTCGGCAATATATGGTGCGCTCTCTTGTCAGGTTGTTGTCGGAATAGACTGAGGCATTACATTTGACAAAGACCATCAGTTTTCTTACGAGTTTAACGGATTCAGGTAGAAGTGAAAACAAAACTCATTGGACGTATAATTGCAACCGAAAAGAAGCCTACAACCATGGATGATTTCATTTTCTGGACGGATTCCAATTTAAACACAATCATTGATGTTTTTACCGATATGCGAGATTAAAGCACGCCATACGTCTGTACCTGTATGACCCAGAAAGCCGCATAAAATATAGGGCAATTGCCATTTTTCACTTGATTTTCGTGACTATCTGTGGTATCATATCTTTAGGGATATTACCGATATGAACGAAGGGGTGGTAAACATGGCGGAAGGCAGGATCCCGGAAGACATCAAGCAATACCGTCCAGGGCCGTGTACCGAGATCAAACTCATCAACGGCCACTACTATGTGTACATGTATCAATCATTGCGCCTCCCTAGTGGCAAGTGGGGCAAAAAAACGGGAAAAAGCATAGGCACCATTATCCCCGGAACAGGGTTCATACCGAACCGAAACTACCATCTGTTCACGGGTGAGGAATCCCGCGATGAAATTACTGTCCTTGAGTATGGGCAGTATGCATTGATTGAGACAATAGCCGGGGATATCCTTTCCTCACTGAAGAAATACTTCCCGGATGACCGCGCCTTCCAGATTTTTACATATGCTTGTATCTTTTATGCAAATGGATTTGTACACCTTGACCAAGTTCAACGTTATTTTGAGCAGAGTTGGCTTTCCCAAGAATATAAGAAGATTCCTTTCAAGATGGGGAAAACTGCGCTTGGAAATCTTCTCGATGATCTTGGCCGGAGGGCGAAAAGGGTAGTGGAATATGAAAACGCATCGATCCTGGAATCGTCCTCTTCCATGGCCATCGACGGACACGCTATACGGTCATGTTCCGATGAGAATGATCTCGGAGAAGCTGGATATAAGTTCCAATGTCTCAAGGAAGATCAAGTCAATCTACTGATGGGATACGACATCAACACAGGGATGCCCCTTTTCGCAAGGATGTTCCGAGGCTCATGCAACGATAGGGCTACAATCGCCGATATTGCTGGCCTGCTGGAGCTTTCTGGGATCCTCTTCGTGGTTGACCGTGGATTCTACAGCTCTAAAAATTTGGAGATATTCTCATCAAATGGCAACACATATATTGTGCCCGTTCCATCCAATACAAACATATTCAAGGAAGCAATGAAAGATATCGAATACACGGACAGCTTTTACTACAGTTCTGGGAAAAAGCATGCGCGCATCGAATACACTTCCCGAAAAATCGGCAATACGGAATACATTCATGTTTTTCGCGATATCGATGAAAACGAAAAATGCCGATTTAACTTCCAGCATTGCATGGAACTTCGGAAAACTGGATATACACAGGAAAAATTTGATCAAGTCAAAGACATGTTTGGTGTGTATGTTCTCCAAAGCAATTCAGAGATGTCGGCTACAGAAGTATTCGCAAATTACAAGAAAAGATGGGGCATAGAAACTTTCTATCAATACTTAAAAAACATTGGAGACTTCAATAATCTTATGGTACAGGATTACTATAAAGAACAAGGCCTTGCGTTTATTATGCTTATTACGGGACAGATCCACCAAAAGATGATTTCTGCTGTAAAGAAACTCCATAACAACACGATTTCCATTCACGACATTTTGCTTATGGCAAGATGTATGAAAATGGAGCGTAAAGGTAAAAATTGGAATCTCAGGAATGCAAGAAAACACGACCTTCAGATGTTGAAGTCTATAGGCTTTGAGCCGCAGCTAATGGTGCAGGAGTCAGATTGAGGGCTAGCTCATATCGGTAAAAACCTGCATGATTGTGCTTAAGGTCGTTCCGCTTGAACTCATCGGCGTATTTGCTCACGGACAGCAGACCATCGGTTTTCCGGGTGATGTAGATATTGTCCTTTCGCTCAATGAAATCCAGCAATTCCGTGTAGTGCGTGGAAAACAGGAGGGTTGCACCGTTCGGGTTAGTCCCCGTGTCCTGGAAAAGGCTGATGATTACATGTACGAGCTTCTTGTTCATGTGGTTCTCCAGCTCGTCCACGAGTAGATATCCCCCTGCCCGCAGCGCCTGGATGGCGAGAATGACGAGACCCTGTCCTTTAATTGTCCCGGCGGATATAATGCGGTTCAGCGCCAGCATATCGATGGTGTCGTGCAGGATACCTTCTTCTTTGAAGCGCACTTTATAGTTCATCACGCCATCGGCCGGCTCTGCCGCCAGCATGTCAATGCTATCGTCGAACACATCC
>CALGGN010000244.1 GCA_937915915.1 uncultured Selenomonas sp.
ACACAAAAACTTCCGTCCCCGTCACAAAAAAACTGGATCCCGATTCAAATCGCTGAAGGATTTCCTTCTCAATCGCTTCATAATCAGCGTCCTTCGCAAAGGAAAGCTGCAATCCCGATCGGGTTCCCCGAATCTTTACAATCGCATCGCTCATCACAAACCCCGCTCACTTTTCATGAAAAATACTGCACATGTCCTTCATTATACAAGAATCTTTCCTGTCTGTAAATCACAGATTGCCGAAACTATTCTCCCTGCGTACCCGCAACTGGCTGTGGCTGCGGTGCCGGTGTCTGCGGCTGATCCAGCCCGAATGCCGCCTCAAGGATCTTCCGCCCGATGGGAACGGCTGACTGCGAGCCGTATCCACCCTGCTCCACGATCACCGCCACGACCACATTCGGGTTGCTGAAGGGACCGTAAGCCACAAACCAGCCGTGGTCGCGTCCCTGCGAGTTCTCCGCCGTCCCAGTCTTGCCGGCGATGTCAATCGGGAATCCCGCAAAGATGCTTGCCGCAGTCCCGTATTTCGTCACGTCATGCAGGCTGGACTGCACCAATTGGATGACCCATGCAGGCACATCCAGCCGGGAAAGGAGCACAGGCTGGAATTCCTTCAGAACTTTCCCATCCTGCGTCACCATCCGCTGTACCAGATGGGGCTGATAGCGGTTGCCGTTTGCCGCGATTTCTCCCATGACCATGGCGGCCTGCAGCGGTGTCACCAGATTGAATCCCTGCCCGATGGCGGCATCAAAGGTTTCGGAAAGATACCATTCATCCTCGAATACCTTCCACTTGTAGTTGCGGTTTGCCACAAGCCCATCTGACTCATAGGGAAGATCGATGCCCGTCTGCTGGCCCAGACCGAACATGCGCGCATACTGCTCCAGCAGGTCGATGCCGAGACGGTTTCCCATTTCATAGAAATACACATTGTCCGAATGCGCCAATGCCTCGCGGAAATTCAGCCAGCCCAGCACCTCGCCGCCCGCATTGCCCTTCGGAATAATCCAGTGATGCCCCGAATCGTAGATCTGCTCCTCCGGCGTGACCTTGCCCGCTGCCAGCGCTGCTGTTCCGGTCACGATTTTGAAGGTCGAGCCGGGAGGATACTCCCCTGTGATGGTCTTGTTGTCCATCGGGTGATCCGGGTTCGTATTGATGGCATTCCAGTCCTTCTCCGAAATGCCATGCGCAAAGAGATTCGGATCGAAGGCAGGGCGGCTCACCATCGCCAGCACCTCCCCCGTCTGCGGATTCATGACCACGGCTGCTGCCGCAGAGGCATGGATTGCCGCAAGCTGCTCATCGATGGCGCGTTCCGCCGCAGACTGCAGATGCTGGTCAATGGTAAGCACTAAGTCCGCCCCGGGCACCGGCTCCTTCTTCCCAAGGATCTGCACGGGTCTGCCGGACACATCCACCTCAACCTGCTCACCGCCGTTCTCGCCGCGGATTTCCTTGTCGTAGATTTTCTCCAGGCCGAACTTTCCGATGATATCGCCTGACTTGTAGCCCTCATCCTTGCGCCGTTCCAGTTCTTCATCGCTGATTTCGCTCACATAGCCAAAGGTATGCGCGCCTTCCTGCTTGAGGATATAATTTCGGATGGGCTGTATCTCGATCACAACGCCCGGATAGGCGTTCTTCTGCTCCTCGATGACCGTGACGATATCTGCCGTCACATCGCTTTTAATGCGAATCGGATCGAAACCGGTATGCGCATCGATCTTCTCATGGATTTTTTCGACGGGCATCTTCAGCAAATGGGAGAGCCGCAGGATCACATCCTCAGAAATGGGAGCGGTCAAGGGCAAAAGGGATACAATAAAGCCAGGGCGATTCGTCACCAAGGGAATCCCGTTCCGGTCAAAGAACGTGCCCCGCGGAGCCACCGAGGGGATGATGCGGATGCGATTCCCATCCGCCAAACGGGCATAGTACTCCCCGTCATAGACCTGCAGATAGCCCGCACGCCCGATCAGCACGGACACGATCAAAATGACCACAATGCCCAATGCCTTCAGGCGGCCGTCAAAATCCTCATTTTCCCCCACAAAAATCTCTCCTACATAAGGAACTGTCGAAAAATAAGGCACCAAATGGTGCCTGCTTCATTTGTTTGCTCCCAGACGTTGGTCCAGCGCATAGGACATCTTATGGACCGGATATGCAAATACCAGTTGGTAGATCAGCATGGGGAGCAATACGTCCTGCATATTGGCCGCAAGATGAAAGCGGTACCCCAATAATAGCATAAGCGTGGCAAGAATGAAATAATGCCCTGCCGTTGCGAAGACAGATGCCATGATGGGCAGGAAAAACTCCTCTTTGAAGACGCGATCCGAAAGCTTTCCGCAAATCCACCCGATCACCATATAGCTCACGACGGAACATCCCAAAAAGGTGCCTGTGCCCAAATCCTGCAGGAGTCCGGCGCAAAAGCCCATCAGGACGCCAAAGCGGCAGCCTTGCAGAAAGGCGAAAGAAACCGTCAGCAACAGCAGCAGATTCACCGATATGCCATGATACGCCAAAAGCGGGAACAGCGAGGACTGGAACACGTAAAGCCCCGCTGCAAAAGCCGCCCATATCCCGATTTTTTTCATGGCTGCACGCCCTCCATCCCCGCTTCCGGCACTGTCTCCGTGCCCGGTGTCTGGACGGGCGGCTGCAGTGGCTCAGGAGGACTTTCCCTGGAGGCGACGATGACTGCCACATCCTCCAGCTTCTGGAAATTCACCGATGGCTCCAGCACACCGTATTTCAGCAATCCGCCTTCATCGTTCCGGATGGCCTGTACACGCCCTACAATGATGCCTTTCGGGTAGACACCGCCAAAGCCTGAGGTCACGATGATATCGTCCTCCCGCATGTCCGCTGTCTTCGGAATATTGACCATGCGCGGCATCGTAGGATTGCCCATATCGCCCTCGACAATACCTGTCACACGGGATTCCGGGCGCTGCACCAAGGTCCCCACGGAAGACCGCGGATCCAGGATCAACTGCACCTTAGAGGAAATCGGGCCGGCCTCCGTCACGTGCCCTACCAGTCCCATGGGAGTCACGACCGCCATATTCTCACGGACGCCGGCCTGCGTCCCGCGATCGATAACGATCATGCTGGACCAGGTTGCCGATTCCCGCCCGATCACACGCGCCGCGACCAAATCGAACTGCGTCGCGGCCTGCTTATAGCCCAGAAGCTCCCGCAAGCGTTCATTCTCCGCGGCATATTCACTGGCCGTCAGATTCTGCGCGCGAAGCTGTTCCACTTCATTGCGCAGCATCTTGTTCTGCTCATGCACCGTGACGATTTCCCAAATATTCGATGTCACATAATTGAGCTGGCTGCCCACCCAGGAAATGGCCTCCTGGAAGGGCATCAGCACCAAAGAAACAGCCTGACTGCTGACCACCGGCTGGAATCTGCCGCGGGCGGCAAAGAAAATAATACAAAAAATGCTCACGAACACGAAAATCAATGCCCATATCTTGCGGGCGGAATTTCTTTCACGCCTGACAC
>CALGGN010000245.1 GCA_937915915.1 uncultured Selenomonas sp.
CTTCCGAAGCCACATAAACGAGCCGTTTCAAACTTGACCTCCAATTATATCTTCCTGTCAGCAGGCCATAGCGCGATGGCGTACACAGAGCACTTGTAGCATGTGCATCAGTAAAACGAATTCCCTGCTGGGCCAGAAGGTCAATATGTTCCGTATGAATTTGGGAATTTTCATTATAACAGGAGACATCCCCTATCCCCAGATCATCGATGAACATCAATATAATATTCGGTTTTGTTCTCATACTTTTCCGGCTCTTCCGACATATCGCGATACCACAGGGCATAGTCCTCATCGCCGATCTCCACGATTGGTGCGTTCAGATCAAACGGAAGCGGATCTTCGATATCGTCATAGACAACGTTGCCTTTCGGATCCTCATACGCGATGTCTGCTCTTCTGGAGGCGCCTCGCACAATTTTGTGGAAATCCATCTTATCCATAGTCGGCAGGAAGCGGTTGAATACCACAAGCTCAGCACTCTTCATCTTGTCATAAGTAAGCTGGCGCATATTGGCGTTATAAGTGAGGAAGGTGCCTGCATCGGCAAACATAAATTCCTGATAAACCGCCCATTCCTCCGGCATCGCATTGTAAAGATCATCCAGCATCCACATGCCGTTGTATTCGATCACGGCACGCTCTGCGCGGGTTTCCTTCACCCAGGCTTCAAGGTTTTCTTTTGTCAGTTCACTCTTGCTGAAAACGGCACGGATATAGACGCAGGAGTCGGCAAACTGGTCGGGAGAGTATTCCTCCTCGCCCTCTTCACATACCAGCAGAAGCGTCCTTTCACCGTTGCAGAAACGCCTGTCCTCCAGCGTCTCCTGAATGAACTTCGTCTTCCCGGATTCCAGAAATCCGGTGAAAAGATAGACCGGAAAATCTCTCGTCTCAGCCAACGTTGAACAGCTCCTTCAGTGCGTCTTCTTTCAGCGCAGAACCGATGACGCAGAAGCGCCCCGTTACTGCAGGCTCGCCGCCGCGAATATTCTTTTCTTCCGGCACGTAGTCAAAGTAGATCCAGCTGCCGTCCTTCCCGTCGACAAATCCCTTTGCGCGGAGAACAATGCCGTATTTCTCTTCATCGTGCAGCGCATCAAGAATCGCGGAGAGCTCTTCAACGGTAAACTTGCGCGCGGTCTCCATCCCGTAGGAATCAAATATCTCGTCAGCATGGTGATGGTCATGATCGTGATGATGGTGGTGATGATCATGGTCATGGTGGTGTTCATGCTCTTCATGGCCGTGATCATGATGATGCTCGTGCTCTTCATGGCCGTGGTCATGATGATGCTCATGCTCTTCATGATCCTCGTCATGTTCATGATGGTGATGGTGTTCTTCCTCATCGTGGTCATGATGGTGTTCATGATCATGCTCTTCATCATCGTGATCATGCTCATGATGATGCTCGTGCTTCAGCTCTTCCATGGTGTGCTTCAGACCGTTTTCTTCCATGGCAGCTCTGATCTGCTCACCGGAAATATTGTCCCACGCGGTGGTGATCAGGCCGCACGACGGGTTGATGCCGCGCAGCAGTTCCGTTGCCGCAAGCACTTTGGCTTCATCGGCAGTACCGGTGCGGCTGAGCACAATCAGGTCGGCATTGGCAACCTGGTCATTGAAGAACTCGCCGAAGTTTCTCATATACATTTTGCATTTTCCGGCATCCACTACCGTGACTTTCGCGCCGATTTCAATCCCCTCAACAGAGGCTACCGCTTCAGCCACGTCAGAAAGCTTGCCCACACCGGACGGCAAAGACCCAGATGGAGATGGCAAGCCCCAGCAGCGAAATCGCCATGGAATCAAAAAAAGTAATCGTGAAGATATGATTCGCGCCATCCAGTTCATTCGCAATCTGCGCGGGAACATAGAATGCCTCGCTCCAGAATGCCATGAGCCCTGCACCGTTCAGCCCTGTCCACCAAAAGAGCCGCACCAGGAATGTATAGACGAGCGCCACCCCAAGCTCCTGCGATGTCTCGATGCTGACATGATTTCGCAGCATGGTTTCCAGTGTTCCATAGGAATGCGCCGTCATCGCCCAAAGGATGGACAGAACCAAAAGGAGCGCCAAAGTCATGGTCAACGGCAGCGCATACCGCATATGGGCAGCCATCCGGAGCGGCACCGCGGCAGGAACAGGAACCCGCAGATACCGCATATGCGAAAGGATGCTGAAAACGCGCACCGTCAAAGTCGCAACGCACAGCGCAATGAAAAAGCCTCGTCCGACAAAGAAGCTGAGAAACTCATCAAACGATCCGACAGCTCCCGAAAGGAAAAACGCGTAGCCCGCCAACGTACACAAAACCGAAAGAGTGGCATTGCAGCGCCATAGCTTGGAGAGCCTTGCCGCAAGCACAACGGAAAACAGGAGGGACAAAAGCGGATTGCAGACGGCAAAAAATCCTTGCACGCTTTCCAGCACGCGGAAAAAATCGGACTCTCGATAAGCCTGTCCGTGCAGATCGCCCGAAAGGTACATGCCAAGTCCCAGCCCGTCCTCGCCCATGAGTGGGCCGACCGGGCTGAGCAGTACGCCTCCCCCCATCCCGAACAACGTCAACACGAAAATGAACGGCATCATAATGCAGAACGTATCCCGCACTGCTGTCAGATAAGAATTCCGACAGAGGCGCAGTGTCCAAGGAAGCAGATATTTCTCCGCCAAATTTCTGCGTTTTCCCATGACAGTCTCCTTTTCCACGCCCTTGAAAGAATTCAGCTTCCCATTTGTTCCAATGCCTTGAGCAGATCCTGTATTTCAGGATCATCCATCTGGTGCACAACGAGAGCCCTTTCCACCCGATCGATAAGATCCTGCGCCACGAAGGGCTTGCGCACATAGTCCGTGATTCCTAACTGGCTCGCGCGCACGATGGTATTCTTGTCCGCCGCAGCCGTCAGGAAGATGACCTGCAGACTCTTCCATCCATCGCGCTTACGGATTGCGGCAAGGGTCTCCAAGCCATCCATGCCCGGCATCGCCACATCCAGCAGGATCAGATCCACTTTCCCCATGCGGTTCTGCAAGATCTGCAAGCACTGCTTGCCGCTGGAAGCCGTCAGATATTCCGCCTTCACCTTGACCTCCAGGATTGCCTGCGCCATCGCGAGATTCATTTCATCATCATCCACAATCAGGATGACCGGCTTGTCCTTATCCGCGTTCGTTTTAGAAGTTGCTGCCATGACCATTCCTCCTCACGCATTACAGATACTCTTGCTATGTTTCTTCCCCCGTGCCGAAATTCCTGCCCGGAGCCGTTCATTCCTTTGCATCGTCCCATCCGACCTCTTGGTTCCGCTTCTCGATAAACTCCACAAACTCTTTTTCCGGCATGGGCTTTGCGTTCAGATACCCCTGCCCGTAGTGACAGCCAAGCTTCAAAAGCATCTGCTCCTGCTCCGCTGTCTCGATTCCTTCGCAGATGACATGCATGTGAAGCGTCTCTCCCAAGCGAATCACATTGCCCAGGATGTCCCGCATGCGTTCGGAATGATTCGATGCCACCAGCAGCGAACGGTCGATTTTCATGACATCCAGCGGCAAGTAATCCAGCATGGTGAAAGAGGAGAAACCGGAGCCGAAATCATCCAGCGAAAGGCTGAATCCCAGCTTATGCAGTTCCCCCATGATATGCGCCGAATGTTCCCGATATGCCTTCTGGTCGAAATCCCCGAACATGGTCTCGGTGATTTCCAGCTCGATCAGCCCCTTGGGAAGCCGGTACTTCTCCACGATGGCCTTCATCTTTTCCAGATAGCCTTCCTCCGTGATGTGGAGTCTGGACTGATTGACGGAAATCGGCACGACTTTCTTGCCTTCCGAAAGCCTGCGCTTCTGCAGCGCGAAGGCCTGCTCCAGCAAGTAATAGTCCACAGGGATCACAAAACCGTTCGCCTCAAAGAGCGGGATGAACTTGCCGGGCGGCATGAATCCCATGGATGCGCTCTGCCAGCGCACAAGAGCCTCCGCCCCGACGATGCGGCGCGTGCGGATATCATATTTCGGCTGGTACCATGCACGGAACTCCCCTTGCGCCAACGCCTTTTCCATATTGGCTTCAATCCGCTGTTCCAGTTCCAGCCGATCCTTCATTTCCTTGTCGAAGAACCTCACATCGTCCATCGTGCCAAGGGTCTCCTGAGCTGCCGTCGTCGCGCGATCTGCGGCCTCGAACAGGAAATCCCCCTGTTTCATGGGGCAGATGCCTGCATGCAAATGCAGAGAGATCCGCGCATCTGAAGTGATCAGATACCCATATTCCGCCACAGCTTCCGCAACCAACGCCGTGATCTCCGCATCGTCCTTCGCAACGCAGATGCTGACCAGCTGCCCCTCGTCCGTGCCGGCGACCGTCTGGAGCACCCATGGCTTTTCCTGCAGATTTGCCGCCATATCCTTCAGCTGGCGATCCAAAAGCTCCCGTCCGTACATCTCCACAACGGAAGATTTTCTGCCCGAAGCGAACACAGCGCAATACATCTGCATATCCGCCATTTCCTCAGCCGCCCGCTTGAACAGAGCCGGCATTTCCTGATCCAGCCAGAGCATATTGCGCAGCATATAGCGCATATTCGTATAAGCCATTTGCTGTACGGCCAGAAGATGCTTTTTTCGCATGTAGGTGCGATACCAGAAAATCCCAAGGAGGGCTGCCATAACGGCAAAAATAAACATAGCGGCCTGAAGGGGGTGATGATAGAGCATCCACTTCGGATTCCAATGATAGATCTCATCCTTTGCCACATGGCTGACCGCATCGCTCACAAGCCCCGGCGGCAGGTGATTGATTTCCTTGTTGAGGATCTGCCAAAGCCTTGGGTCCGCCTCATGCCCGACAGCCAGACTGTCGGATTCGGATATTCTGGCCTCCGTATCCGCCTCCAGATTGTAGGTTTCCGCCTGTTCCATCAGATGCGGAACGACGGCGCGCACGGCATAGGCAATATCCGCCTCCCCGTTGCTGACTGCCTGGAAGCAGTCCTCCATCGTATCATAGTAACGAATCCGATCCGCCGGAAACTTCTCCTCGATATAATCCTGCGTCTGGAAAAAATCCCGTACAGCGGCGGCGCGTGGATTTTCCATGTGGGAGCTCCCTTTCCGCATCACCGGTACATAGCTGATGTCCATATAGGGCTGCGTCGGGGTCAATCCCATCGTATCCAGCCAACTGAAATCACAGGGCGCGTTCACCACGAAATCCACGCTGCCGCGCGTGATCATCCGTTTGAATTCCTCCGAAGAATGCACGGTCACGATCTCGATCTCCACGCCAAGATCCTCGGAAATCTGGCGCAGCAGTTCCGCCGTCGCTCCCTTCCACTCTCCGTTCTCTTGGAACAAATAGGGCTTCTGGCTCAGTACCACGAAAACCGTCAGCTTCTGCTTTTCCCGCAGATATTCCTGCTCGGAACGGGTCAGAATCAGTGGGAAACCCTTGGAACGCCCATATTTGTCATTCAAGCGGTTCCGCAGATTCGGCTGGTTCAGAAGCATCTGATCCATCGCATAATTCAGCTTTGCCAAAAGCTCCGTGCGGTCCTTGCGCACCAGCACACGGTAACTCACGCGATCGAAAACAGACAGCACATGATCGGATTTCTCGGGATGCAGCATCGGACCGACATAGCCATCCAGCAGCCCTTGGTGGAAAGCGTTTTCCATATCCTGCGCGTCATGGTATTCGATGAGCTGGTATTGAAACCCATACTCCTTTGCCACATTGGGAAGGGATGGAATCGGATAGTTATAATCCAACGTGCCGAGCTGCAGGAACGGCTTGTCCCAATGCTCCTGCACCACAAGCTCCATCGGGAACCGTGCAACGACATGATCCCCTCGCAAGGCAAATGGCAGAGACTTGTAGTTTCCCGGCATGGCAGGCAGCAGATCGATCTCCCCCGACTGCAGTTTTTCACCGCATTCCCACCAGTTCACGCAGGGTACATACTCGAATTTCCATCCGCCATACTCGGCAAGGAATTCCATATACTCATAACCGTAACCGCGCAGATGTCCCGGGCGGTCTTCCTCCAGAAAGCCCGTTCCCGGCACATATCCCACACGCAATGTCTGCAGAGGTGCGGCCTGCGCCTCCAAACCACAAAGCATGGTCGATATCAGCATGCCGATCACGCAAACAGCGCGCAAACAGTTCCTCATCCAAAACCCCTCCGGAAAAATCATTTCATTGGCCTCACGCCACATCCACCATCGTCCCTTATCATACCACATCGGAATAAAAAATGCACGAAAATAGGAAACTGTCCTATTTTCGTGCATTCATACTACTCTCAGTTAGAAATTTTATTTCTTACTGAGAGTGCATGAGACTTCAGGCGTGCGAAAGCACGACTGGCTTTGATAAAAATTCCTTATCCTTCATTTAAAATTTTTATCAAAGATAAGTATCAGTGATTATTTGCGTACAGTGCCTTATTCCATGAGGCTGTTCATGCGAGCCACCGGCTCGGTAAGATCCATATGGCCCGCAAGGCTTTCGATCTCCTTGCCATCCAGCAGGAACCGCACCTTCTTGATTTCCGGGAAATTCGTCAAAGTATTCACGACGGATCCCACCAGGAATCTCTCACCCGTAGAACCGCCGGAAAACCCCTTCCGGATGTTGCTGTCAAAATCCACAACGGCAACATCTCCTTGCAGCCGCACGGATCTGAGCTTTGCCGTTTTCGGGAAGATTCCCGTTACCGTCTTTTCCTTCGGGTCTTGCATCAACGCATGAACTGCCGCGTTGTATTTATCCTCTTTGGTGATATCCAGCTTTTTCTTGACCGATACCAGCTTCGTTGCCGTCGCATCCGGATAATACAGCTCTACCTCAACGCTCTTCGGAGCCTCCTGCTTGCTTCCCGATGTGCTCGACGATGGTTTTTCCGAGGACGATGCCACACTTGCCGACGCACTGGAAGAAACTGCCGTCGGCGGTTTTTCTCCCTGCGGATCGCAGCCCGCAGTCACCGCCAGTATCGCTGTTGCCGCCAATAAAAGCAATCCCCTGTATAACTTCATGTTGTTCTGCACCTTTCTCTCCAAAAATATGTCAATTTCCGCTGAAATAGCGTCCGATAGCGCGCGCGATGGCCTCTGCAAGGCCGGACTGATATCCATCATCTGCCAACAGCCGCTCCTCCTGATAGTTCGTGATGAATGCGAGCTCCACCAAAGAAGCCGGCACGGCCGAGTGCCGCAAGACATAGAAATTCGCATCCTTCACGCCGCGATCCTGAAGGCCCCCCGCGCGCAGCAGCTCTTCGTCCAAAAGCGCGGCAAGCCGATACCCCAGCGGGCTGCCGGCATAATAATAGGTCTCTACGCCGTGGGCAGACGGACTTGAAAAGGCATTGCAATGAACGCTCACAAAGATTTCCGTTGCAGGCTCACGCAGGCCTACATCCACCCTGGCCTGCAGTTCCTGCCGGTCTGTGGCATTGACCCCATAAACGTCCCTGTCGCTGTCCCTCGTCATGACCACGTGGGCGCCGGAATTTTCCAAGATGTCCCGCACCTTCTGCGTAACAGCGAGGGTGACTTCCTTTTCCGTCAGGCCGCTGGGACCGATAGCGCCCGTATCGCTTCCGCCATGCCCCGCATCCAACACGATGGTATGTCCTTCCACACCTTCCGTGCTCCCTGCCGCTTTCTTGCCACGCTTGCTCACATCGATGACCAGCCGCGCCGGCTTGCGTTCCTTGCGATTCTCCGAAAGCGTGTACACCCGATAGGAAAGCTCCTCCACCGGTTTCGTGAAATTGAGCTGCAGCCGGGTGTGCTTCAGCTCCACTTCCTGCACCTTCAGGGACTCCCCGATCCCCGAAAGCTGCATCTGGTGGCGCAGACGTCCCGGTATGGTATCGTCCAGATCCAAAATCAGCGTATTGGGCCGATAGGCCTTTGTGGATTCCTTATACGCCAGACCGTCTCGATTGAGCCCCAATTCAAACCGTATGACCTCTTCTCCATCCACCGTAGTCTCGTAACTTTTGAAATAGGTCAGCTCATGCGTCGATGCCGCCATACAAAGGGAACTCAGGATCCCCAGGCAAAGCATTGTCAGCAGGAACGCCCGAATGAATCTTGTAACTGTCAAGCCAAACAACCCCAATCAAAACCTTGCATTACCCATCTACTTCCTTCAGAAGCTCCGCAGCCCCCGCTGCCGCCTTTTGTGTTGCATCTCCATCATAGGAAATGGCAAGCCGTATGTAATCCCCGTCTGAGACACCTTGCGGCAGCAGCTTTTTCGGCAGTCGAAACTGCTCCATCTGCTCAGCGGACTCCCCCAGCAACAGGACGGCCTGGCCTTCCTCGCAGCGATCCACATACGCAATGGTCACTTTTTCCTCATCCATTCATCCGCCCACTCCTTGTCATGCTCTGCATGGATTTGATAGTCCTTTCCATCCGTCGTAACGGAAATCGTTCCGTTCTCATAGGTCCAATAGAGCTGATCCGCAGGAATGCCGGCCTTCCGATAGGCTCTCAGCGTCGCGTAATGCGGATACCCATAGGTATTGCCATGTTCCACCCCCGGCTCGCCTGCGGAAATCAGCACCGCCTCCGGCGAAACGGCCTTGATGAAGTCTTTGCCGGAAGAAGTCTTGCTCCCATGATGCGGCGCCTTGAGGATGTCACTGTGCAGTTCATCTGCATATTCTGATGCCAGCAGTTCCTTCTCTACTGGCTTTTCCGCATCACCGGTAAAGAGCATGCTGAAATTCCCAAAGACCAGCTTGCCGACAAGCGACTCATTGTTCGGATCGTGCTTATAATCCTTTTTCCTGCCCTCTTCCACAAGTTTCTCCGTCGGATAATACACATGGAAGGAAGCCCCATTCCCAAGTTCCACCACATCTCCCGCTTTCAGCCCATGACGCTTGATGCCCTTGTTCTTGATCATCTTCACATATCCGGCATAAAGCTTTGAGGTGGATGGCATACCGTTGTCATAGACATCCTCGACACCGAATTTCTTGATGATGACCTCCGCACTGCCGATATGGTCCGCATGAGGGTGGCTCAGAATCAGCTTGTCGATCTTCTTGATTTCCAGCTTTTCCAGCTCCGCCATGATTTTATCGCGCTCATCCAAGTCACTGGTATCCACGAGAACATTCTGTTCCCCCGTCTGGATCAGGATGGCGTCCCCCTGCCCCACATTGAGCATGGATATGGTCATTTCGCCTTCGGCCATCCGGCTGCCGGAAGCAGCCTGCGTACCGGACGAGAAAACGTTCCCGATGCTTTCCGCACTTCCGCAGCCCATGCAAAGCACTGCCATGAGCAGCAGGAGGACAAGGCACAGCCCCCTTGGCAAACATCTCATCTCGCACCGCCTCCCAGCACATACTCATAAATCCCCGCCGCAACGCCGTCCTCATGAATGGATGGCACGACCGCATCAGCCACGGCCTTCAGGTCCGGATGTCCATTGTCCATGGCCAGCCCATGACCGACGGTTTGGAGCATCTCCACGTCATTCAGGCCATCCCCGAAGGCGTAACTCTCCTCCACGGGAATCTCCAGATATTCCAGCGCATGCAGAATACCTGTCGCCTTGGTGTTCTTTTCCGCGTAAAGCTCCAGATTCTTGAGATGGAACGGATCCGTGATCCCCGTCATGCCGGGCATATGGATCATGCTTTGGTAAAGCTCGTCCACATCCGTCCGCTCCGTGAAGAACTCCAGTTTGAAAATATCCAGCTTGCGGCTGTCAAATTCCCGTACAAAGAGCTCTAAGCTGATATTGATGCCCGTATAAAAATCCTCCATGAGCCGATAATCTGGGCGCAGATATACATGATGGCTCCCCTGCAGAATGTACTCCACATGCTCCCGCTCCGCCAGCCGGCAAAGCTCCTCCACCCGATCCTTCGGCAAGGGATCTCGAAAAATCTCCTGATCGTCCAAAAGCACCAGCGCACCATTCATGAGCACAAAACCGTCAAAGCCAAAGGACAGCAGCTCCGCGTCCAAATAGGCGTAAGGCCTGCCCGTCGCCAGAAAAATACGATGCCCCTCCTGCTGCAGCCGACGAAGCGCCTTCCGCACGGGATGCGTGATGTGCGTCTGCCCTTTCGTCACATCGATCAAAGTGCCGTCAATGTCAAAGAAAACGGCTTTTTTCATACGCGGTCATCCTTCCGATAGAGCAGATACGTGCGCACCAGAAACAGCACAAACCAGATGACGAAGGTCGCGATGTAGATGATATCGATGGTATTCAGATGGTCATAATCCATGTGATAGAACAGAAAAATCGCTGCCACAAAAATCAAGCAGTCCAAGGGCCGCAATGCCTTTTTCAAAAGTTCCTTCACTTTCAGTCCCCTTTCAGGAAACACGGATTCATTCAGCGTTTCCTTTCAAAACAGCTTCATCATAACGGACTATCGCCGAATTGTCAATCGCTGTCTGCTCTTCGCAGGGCGTAGCAAAAGTCCGCTTCTATTATATCACACGCCGCAAACGAATCAAATCGCCCACCGGATAAATTCGGCCAGACTGACAAAGGAACGACCGAGCTGGAGAATCCCGGCTCAGGCGCGTAGCTGAAAAGCTATTTGATTGGGGAGGGGATCGAGGATCAGTCTAACTTGAAGTCATAATGCCTGGAATAATCCTCCCTACATATTCGACAAACAGTTCGACAAACAGCCATGCACTCCTGCCACAACGAAAAAAGATACCCCCCAGCATAGCTGGGGGTTCTTCATATGCGGCCAATTAGGCCT